>JAOTUD010000208.1 GCA_029864065.1 Gammaproteobacteria bacterium
CATAATGTAGGTGTAACAGGTTTTATCCATGGTCACTGGATCCCGCGGTCAAGCCGCGGGATGACATGGATCAGCGACACTGTCCGCCCTGCGTCCCCGCCCTGCGTCCCCGCCCTGCGTCCCCGCTCCCCTGCCGTCTCTGCGAGAGATCAGGCGGGAGCCTCACTGCGATTGGATGTGTTGCTGACAATGAAGTCGTAGAGGTCGTGCCAGCCGGGATTGAGTTGCTCGATCAGGTGCAGCTTGAGGCGGCGGTGCAGCTGCCTGAGTTCAGCCTGCCGCAGCAGCGCGGGGCCTGCGGCCGGGAACACTTCGTAGTAGACCAGCATGTGTATCGCGTACAGGCTGGTCAACCCGTCGACCAGGTTCGCCTTGTGTTCGAGCACGCAGTCCGCCAGGTCCCGGGTGGAGCCGACGAACAGCGCGCCGCGGCGTTTGCTGGCGAGGATGTAGGTGTAGTGCGGCCCGCTCATGCTGACTGGATCCTGCCGGCGCGGCGGATGGGGTCGGGCCATGCGCTGGAGGAGTCGGGGGGATGGGAGATCCCCGCTTGCGCGGGGATGACGTCAGGGGCCGCGGGGATGACGTCAGGGGCTGAGGGGTAGACACCGGAGGCCGCGGGGATGACGCTGGAGACCGCGTGGATGCCGCTGGAGGCGGCGGGGATGACTTTAAATATTGCGAGGATCGCGGTGACGAACAGCCAGGCGGCGGCGGGCAACGGCACGGCCGAGGGCGCCAGGCGGGCACTGCCCGGCGCGCCGGGGGTGCCGATGTCGCCGCGGCCGTAATTCAGGCTGGCGGGCGTCAGGCCGTAGTTTGCCGCGATCATCGGTAAGCCGACGAGTTCGACCGACTGGCCGGCGGCGGCGAAGTCGCTGCCATATTCGAGGCGCAGTAGCTCGAGCGTACCGTCCAGCAACAGGATCTCGTCGCCTGCGTTGCTCAACGTGAAATCGTCGTAGACGTAGTCGGCGCCGAAGCCGCCATTCACTGCCGCATCGCCGTTGCGCGCGAGCGTCAGGAAATGCGCCGGCAGGATCAGCAGGTCGGATTCGATCCTGTGGCGGTCGCCGCCGTCGTCGCCGATGGTGATGCCGCGCAGGTTGATTTCGTCGCCGCTCGGGTTGTAAAGCTCGAACCATTCGCCGCGGCTGTCCGAAACCGCGGCCGGGTTGACCATGATTTCGCTGATCAGCAGGTCGCCGACCGTCGCGGCGCTCGCGCCATGGGTGATTAAAAGTAAGGTATGCAGTATTCCCAGTCGGGCAATTCCTTTTGCCATGATGACCTCCCAGTCAGGTTTTCAGATGTTGACTTCCGTGCAATCAGTTGCATAGCAAAACTTACGCGCAGGCGACCGAATCGCATAGCGCGCAGGGCTAATAAGCTTGTAGGAATTTTCCGATACTACTCGTAGGGCACGAGCACCGGTCCGAGCGGATCCATTTGCAGCCCCTCGACCTGCAGGTCGCGCATGAAGTTGTACTTGCTGAGGCTCAGCGTGCGCGCCTTCTCGGGATCCTTGATGATGGTGGAGCGGATGAACACCAGCAGGTTCTGCTTGACCTTGGTGGACTTGGTGGAGCGGAACAGCGCGCCGAGAATCGGGATGTCGCCGAGCCCCGGGATCTTTTGCTCGCTTTCGGTGATGCGTTCGTCGATCAGGCCGCCGAGCACCAGCAGCGCGCCGTCGTCGAGCTGCACCGTGGTCTTGATCGAGCGCTTGTTGGTGACGATATCGACCGCGCCGGTGGAGCTGCCGACGACGTTCGAAACTTCCTGCTCGATTTCCATCGTGATCGCGTTGCCCTCGTTGATCTGCGGCTTGACCTTGAGGCTGATGCCGACGTCCTGGCGCTCGATGGTGCGGAACGGATTGGTGACATCGCTGCTCGAGCTGGTGCTCTCACCGGTTACAAAGGGCACGTTCTGGCCGACGATGATCTCGGCTTCCTGGTTATCCAGCGTCACGATCGACGGCGTCGATAGCAGGTTGGACTCGGAATCGCCGGCGAGCGCGCGTATCAGCGTGATGAAGCTCAGGCCGCCGTCCTCGAGCTGGCCGAGGCCGAGGCTTGCGCCGTCGGGAATATTACCGTTGACAATCCCGGGGATGGTGACGCCCGAACTACTGAACTGCGACGAAAATACCGGGCCGTCATCCTGGTTGTTGATGAGCCACTGCACCCCGAGCTCTTGCGACGTATCCAGCGACACCTCGGCGATGATCGCCTCGATGTGCACCTGCGCGCGCGGGATATCGAGCTGCTGGATGACCGAGCGCAGCGACGGGTAAATCGACGCCGGCGCGCTGATCACGAGCGCGTTCGAGGCCTCGTCCGCCTGCACGTTGACCGATCCGCCGCTGCCCGCCGCACCACCGGCGCCGGCGCTGACGTTTTTGGCCTCCGCCTTGATCGCCTCCAGACCCACGCTGCTCAGAATCGTCGCCAGGTTCTTGGCGTCGGCGTAGCGCAGGTAAACCACGTGCGTATTGCCGCTCGATTCCACCGGCGAGTCGAGGTCGGCGATGATCATGCGGTACTTGATACGTTCGCTGCGCTCGCCGCTCATCAGTATGCTATTGGTGCGTTCGTCGGCGCTGATCTTGATGCCGCCACCGGTCGCCTTTTGATCGGGCGACGTCAGGTTCAGCGCCGTCAACAGGCGCACGACCTCGGCCGCAAACGCGTGCTTGAGCTTGATGATTTCGATGTCCGAATCGACCTCCTGGTCTATCTGCGCGATGATGCGGTCGATGCGAATGATGTTCGAGGCGCGATCGGAAATGATCAGCACGTTGGTCGCCGGGTAGGCCGCGAGGTGCCCCTGCTGCGCCACCAGCGGGCGCAGGATCGGCACCAGCTGCGCAGCGTTGATATGCTCGATCGTCAGTACGCGGGTGATGAGCTGGTCACCGGGATTGCGGCTCGCCGCGGTCGACGGCGTCGCGTCCTGCTTCGCGGTCGCGTCGGGAATGATCTTGATCGCGTTATCGGTCGGCACCGTCGCAAAGCCGTGCACCTGCAGGATCGACAGGAACACACTGTAAACCTCTTCCTCGTTGAGCGGTTTCGACGAAACCACCGTGACCTTGCCCTTGACGCGTGGATCGATGATGAAATTCTTGCCGGTAATCTGCGACACGCTGTTGATGACCGCCACCAGGTCAGCGTCGCTGAAATTCAGCGTCACCTCCTCCGCCCTGGAGGCCTGGCTAAGCAGCATCATTGTGAGCGCGGTTATTATGATTGTTATCTTTTTCATCGACTACAGCCCGTTTATATCTGGAAGTCCAGAGTTTGTTCAGCGCCATTGCGCATTATCGTCACCGAGATATTGTTCGCGGTGGTCAGCGATTTCAATGCGTCCAGCGCTTCGAAGGGATTCTTGAGCGACACGCCGTTGACCGCGGTAAACACGTCGTCAGGCTCGAACGCGAGTTTCTGCAGCAGGCTTTCTCCACGCAGCGCCTTCAGCTTGAAGCCGATGTTTCTCCCGTCCTGTTGCACCGGGATCGCCTGGAAGCGCGTCGCCAGCGCCATCGGGTTGCTGGTGTAACGCTGCTTGTAGCTGCGCAACAGCGCGGTCTGGCTCGCGCTCGCGACGTTGTCGCGGGCGCTAACCTGCCGCCCGGTCAGAGGCTCGGGCTTTTCCAGGTTGAGCCGTTCGAGTTTACCGTAGCGGTTGATCAGAATATGGTCGGCCTCGATCCTGGCCAGCGTGATGTTTTCGTCGAGTTCGTCGTCGATCAGGTAATTCCTGCTCTGGTTCGGCTTGACCTCGACGATGGCGGAGGACAGGCGCACGTCGGGAGAAAAGTAAATCCCGCGCAGCTTGTAATTGAGCTGGGTTTCCGGCGCCTCTTCTACCTGGACCACGGCGGCCTTGGTCTCGGCCTTGCCGAACAGGAAGGCGCGGCCGATCGCGTTCGCCTGCTGCTGGTAATTGGCGCCGGCGCTAGTCCGCGCCGCGCTGCGCACGATCTGCGGGCGCTCGCCCGCCGTGGGCAACTCCCGAGTCGGTACCAGTTGCCAGACCAACAGCGAAACCTGGTGCGCGAGCGCCGCCAGCAGCAGCAGTACCACCACGGTGCGCAGCCACCTGTCGCCGAGAATTCTGAATAGCAGGTCCGGGGTCAAACGCGCGATCCTTGTAGTTTTTTGATACCCAATCCGGTCATTATATGCGTCATAAAAAACAAAACTGTAAACAAATTCAACTTATCGATCGAATCTATTGATTTTAAACGAATTAATACCTACACGCCCACCCATTTAGTGGAACCGCGCAGATTAAATCCGATTTCTGCTACATTTTAGTGTTGATTTCTTGAATATTTCTGAAAGATTGACAGTTTAACGGCCCAGCGATTCATCCATGACGACTAGCAGCAGACAGCAAACACCCCGCGACATGGGTTACCGCATGCCGGCGGAATGGGAAGCGCACAGCGCGGTCTGGTTGCAATGGCCCGGTCGGCATCCCGCCGCCGCGCGCGACGACGACTTTTGCTACCAGATGACGATGGAGAAAACCTGGATGCTGATGGCCGCGGTGCTGCATCGCGAGGTCAGGCTCGAAATCCTGGCGCAGAGCGACGCGCAGCGCAGCCACATCTTCGCGATTATGAATTACTATGGCTTCAACATGACCCGGGTGTCGATCCACGTCACGCAGGTCGTCGACGTCTGGCATCGCGATACCGGGCCAATTTTCGTCGTCGATGGCCACGGCCAGGTCGCGCTAACCGACTGGAACTTCAACGGCTGGGGCAGCTATCCCGAATGGGCCGACGCAGAGCGGCATATCCCGCAGACGGTTGCCGGCATTCTCGGGCTGCCGGTTTTCGCAGCACCACTGGTTAGCGAGGGCGGCGCCATCGAAGTCAACGGCAGCGGCAGCCTGATGGCGACGCGCAGCTCGATCATCAACGAAAACCGTAACCCCGGCATGAGCCGGCAGCAGATCGAACAGGGGCTCGGCGATTACCTCGGGGTCGACCACTTCGTCTGGCTGTCGGGCGCGCCGGCCGACGTCTGCGAAAACCTGCTCGGCGACGGCACCGATTATCACATCGATATCGCGGCGCGCTTCACCGGCAAGAACCAGGTGCTCTACGCGTGGACCGACGATACCGACGATCCGCGCTACCCTTACCTCGCGCAGCATCTCGAGGAATTGCAGGCGGCCACCGACGAGGACGGCAACCCGCTCGAACTGCAGCCGCTGCTGCTGCCGGAGGGCGGCGTCTACGCAATCGGCGAGCGCCACGATCCGGCGCTCGGGACCGGCAGCCGTTTTACCGACGCGAGCTACCTGAATTACCTGGTGACGAACAACCTGGTGCTGATACCCGCCTTCGGCAACGTCAACGACGCGCCCGCGCAGCAGGCGCTGGCGCGATGCTTCCCCGAACGCAGGGTGGTGCCGATCCCGGTGGTCAGCCTCACGGCCGAGGGCGGCGCGATTCACTGTGTCACGCAGCAACAGCCGGCCGCCTGAGCGCGCGGCGCATACCGTTTGCGCCGCGGCCAGTGTCGTCCTACAACCCCATCACCTGTCATCCCGCGGCCCCATCGCCCGTCATCCCGCGGCCCCATCGCCCGTCATCCCGCGGCTCGACCGCGGGATCCAGAGCAGCAGGGAAAACACTTTCCAGCTGGATACCGCGACCTGCGCGGCCCGGTCAGGCCGCGGTATCACGGTAAATTCGACAGGGCAGTATTTCCCGGACATTTCGCCCGATGACAAACCTCTGAATTCACGCTATTTTTGCGGCCCATAGCCTTGACAGCCTATAGGTGCTTGATTAAAGTACGCGCTCTCTCACGGGGCCATAGCTCAGCTGGGAGAGCGCAACACTGGCAGTGTTGAGGTCGGCGGTTCGATCCCGCCTGGCTCCACCAGATTTTCTGGTAAAACCCTAGTGT
>JAOTUD010000209.1 GCA_029864065.1 Gammaproteobacteria bacterium
GCGATGGCATTTCCTACCTGCAGGACGGCATCGAAATCAGCCCGCAAAAAATCCGGGGCAGCATCGAAGGCAGTCTGAAACGACTGCAAACCGATTATATCGATCTGTATCAGCTGCACTGGCCAAATCGCGGCTCTTATCATTTTCGCCGCAACTGGCGTTACGACCCCACTCGCCAGGATACGGCAGAGGCGCTGGACCATATTTATACGACCCTGGAATTCCTCGCCGAACTGGTGGCGGCCGGAAAGATCCGCGAAATCGGGCTCTCCAACGAGACCTGCTGGGGTAGCTTGAAATTCCTGCAGATCGCCGGGGCCAATAATTTCCCGCGCGTGGTTTCGCTGCAGAACGAATATAACCTGATGTACCGCAGCCACGATCTCGATATGGCCGAATTATCGCATCACGAACAGGTCGGCCTGTTACCCTACTCGCCGCTCGCCTGCGGCATGCTCACCGGCAAGTACCACAACGGCGCGAGGCCCGCGGGCTCGCGCATTACGATTTATCCCGACCTGTACGGGCGTGTCGACGATTCGGTCTGGCCGGTGGTCGATCAGTACCTGGCGATTGCCGCAAAACACGGCATCGAGCCGGCGCAGATGGCGATCGCGTTCTGCAATCAACGCCCGTTCGTAACCTCGAGCATCATCGGCGCGACCAGCATCGAGCAGCTCACCGTGAACCTGGGCGCCGCGGGGCTGGAGCTTGACAAAGAGGTGCTCGAAGATATCCAGGCTGTTTATCGTCGGCATCCAGTGCCTTATTAAATACTCCATACTCGCCCTTCGAGGGGATCAGAGCCCGTAATTCGGCCGGATGCTGAAAAAGCGCCGATTTCGACGGGTCAGGCGTTGAGGACGGATTCGGCCTGCAGGTCGGCGTGGTAGGAAGAACGCACCATAGGACCGCTGGCCACCTGGTCGAAGCCGATCGATTCGGCGTAGGCCCCGAGTTCGTCGAACTCCGCGGGCGTCACGAAGCGTTCCACGGCGAGATGATCGAGGCTGGGTTGCAGGTATTGTCCGAGCGTTAACATGTTGACGTCATGCTCGCGCATATCGCGCAGCACCCGCTTGACTTCGTCGATCTCTTCGCCCAGCCCGAGCATCAGGCCCGACTTGGTCGGCACCGCGGGATGCATCTGCTTGAATTTTTGCAACAGGTCCAGCGACCACTCGTAATCGGATCCCGGACGGATCTTGCGGTATAACGACGGCACCGACTCCAGGTTATGGTTGAAGACGTCGGGCGGCGCCTGGGTCATGATTTCGAGCGCGACGTCGATGCGCCCGCGAAAGTCCGGGGTCAGGATCTCGATCTTGATATCGGGATTGAGCTTGCGCGTTTCGACGATGCAATCCACGAAATGCCGCGCGCCACCGTCGCGTAAATCGTCGCGGTCGACCGAGGTGATCACGACGTAGCGCAGGCCCATCGCGTGAATAGTCCTCGCAAGATTGACCGGTTCCGACATATCCAGGGGATTCGGCCTGCCGTGCCCGACATCGCAGAAAGGGCAGCGCCGGGTGCAGATATCGCCCATGATCATGAAGGTTGCCGTACCCTTGGAAAAGCACTCGCCCAGGTTGGGACAGGAAGCTTCCTCGCAAACGGTATACAGGCTGTTTTCACGCAAGCGCGCTTTCAACTGCCTGACGCGGTCTCCGGTCGGAGCCTTGGCGCGAATCCACGCCGGCTTGCGCTGCACCGATGTGGAAGGCACGACCTTGATCGGGATGCGCGCGACCTTGTCGGCGCCCTTGAGCTTAACTCCCTGAACTACCTGATTTTTCTTCACCGAGTTTCCCTATAAGTATTGCCGCCAGTTTGCGCCCTACCACGTCGCTGGCGTCTCCGACGCCCAGGTCGCGCAACTGCGTTACCGCGAGCCCGCGGTAACCGCAGGGATTGATGCGGCTAAATGGCTCCAGGTCCATATCGACGTTGAGACTCAGGCCATGATAACAACATCCTTTTCGAATGCGCAATCCAAGCGCCGCTATCTTGGCCTGGTCTACGTAGACCCCCGGCGCTCCCGGTCTAGTATCCGCGACGATCCGGTAACCCTCGAGCAGATCGATCACCGACCGCTCGATCCTCGCAACCAGGCTCTTGACACCGAGTCCGAGACGCGCGATGTCGAGCAGGCAATATACCACCAGCTGCCCCGGACCATGATAGGTGACCTGGCCGCCGCGGTCGATCTGCAGCACCGGGATGGCTCCGGGCGCCAGCAGGTGCTCTGCGCGCCCGTTGAGGCCCTGGGTGAAAATCGGCGCATGCTCGGTCAGCCACAGTTCGTCCGGCGTATCCGGTCGGCGCAGTTCGGTAAATTCCTTCATCGCGTCCCAGGTTTCCCGGTAGTCCGTGCGACCCAGGTTTCTGACCAGGCAGCGGGCTTGGGCCATGCCCGCCTACAGCGACATCACGACGTGCTCACAGTCGTACAGGTCCTGGTAAATTTCTTCCAGCTGCTGTTGACTGTAAACGGTAAAGGTAAGCGTCAAAGCGAGATACTTGCCACCCTTGCTGGCGCGGCGACGCACCTCGATGTGCTCGGCCTGTGGGCATCTTGCCCTGACCAGCGCCAGCACGATCGCTTCGAATTCGGCCGTATGGTTGCCGAATACCTTGAGCGGAAAGCGGCTCGGATACTCGATCAACGCCAGGCCGGATTCACCCGTACTCATCGCTTCAGCCACTAGCGGAACATCAACTTGATGCTATCCATGGCCCTGGCGAAAAGACTCCCTTGATCGACGGCCTGCATCGCGACGATCTGCTCGCTCAGCAGCAGCTCGTCGTCGAGCTTGATGTTGACCAGGCCCAGCTGCTGCCCGCGAGAAACCGGGGCGGAAATTTCACGATCTATCTCCATCGACGCGTCCAGGTCGCGGTAACGGCCGCGCGGAATCGTAATGTAAATATCCTTGCCGATACCCATGCTGACCTGCTCCTGATCGCCGTACCAGATGCGCGCCGTTTTCAGCACTTCCTCGGCGCGATAAAGCTTGTAGGTCTCGTAAAAACGGAATCCGTAATTCAGCAGCGACTGGCTGCTCTGGGTTCGCGACTTGTCGGAATCGGCGCCCAGCACGACCGAAATCAGGCGCATGTCGCCACGCTGGGCCGAGGCCACCAGGCAAAATCCGGCCGACTCGGTGTGGCCGGTCTTGACGCCGTCTACCGTTTCGTCGCGCCACAGCAGACGATTGCGATTGAATTGCCGTATCTTGTTGAAGGTATATTCGCGTTCCTTGTAATAGCGGTAAGATTGCGGAAATTCCTGGATAACCGCCCGGGTCAGAGTCGCGATATCCCGCGCGCTGCTGTAGTGGTCCTGGTGCGGCCAGCCCGTCGCGTTGACGAAATTGGTGTTGTCCATGCCAAGCAACTTTGCCTGGTGATTCATGTAACCTGCGAAAGCAGATTCCGAGCCGGCGATATGTTCGGCAAGCGCGACGCTGGCATCGTTTCCGGACTGGATAATAAGCCCTTTCAACAATTCCTCGACCGATACCTGTTTGCCGACCTCGACAAACATCTTGGAGCCCTGCATGCGCCAGGCTTTTTCGCTGATGGTGACCTCGTCCTCGAGCGCGATATCGCCATCGGCAATCGCCTTGTCGACGAGATAAGCGGTCATCAACTTGGTAATGCTGGCCGGTTCGATATGCTTGTCCGGGTCTTTTTCGGCAAGCACCTGGCCGGAATCGAAATCGACCAGATAGTAACTGGTGGCATCGAGCGCGGGGGGATTCGGGATCGGCTTGGCCGCGGCCCATCCGGTCACGGGGAGCGTCACGGTCAGAATAGCGAGAAAAAACGAAACAATTTTCATATTGGCTCGATGCGTCGGGGGATTAGTCAGGAGTCGCGATTGTAACGATCACGGCTATGGCTCTCAAGGCCTATCGGTTCAGTCCTGCACTATGATGCGTGCGGTTTGAAAACCCTTGTCCCTGAGACGCCGGACGATGGCATTGGCTTCGTCGATATCGTACAGCGGGCCGACCCGAACCCGGTAAAACAGCCCTTCAGCGGTTTGCAGGTGAAATATACGAGCGGATAATTCGTTCGCGGCATGCAGATCCTGCATCAGGTTACTGGCGTTGAGCTGGTTCGAAAAAGAGCCCATCTGGATGAATAAAGGCGTGTCCTGCAGCTGATCGGGTAGCGGAATGGTGCGCACCACGCTGGTGGGCCTGGATTCACCCTGGTCGAGCACGGCGATTTCGACTTTGGCCGTACCCGGCCCCTTGACACCCAGTTTCTTCGCCGCCGCGTATGAAAGATCGATTATTCTACCCGGGATAAATGGACCACGATCGTTAACTCGCACTACCGTGCTGCGCCCGTTGTCGAGGTTCTTGACGTGCACATAAACCGGTATCGGCAGGGTCTTGTGCGCCGCGGTCATGTCGTGCATGTTGTATATCTCGCCACTCGAGGTTTTACGGCCGTGAAACTTTATTCCATACCACGAGGCGATACCGCGCTGCACGAAGCCGTCGGCGCTGTCGAGCACATGGTAACGGCGGCCGTGCACGACGTACGAGGACGGGTTACCATTTTTCGACTTGGTCGTCGCCGGGACTCCCGTTGCCGGCACCTGGCCGCGGTCGCCGACAGGAACGCCGAAACTACAGGCGCCCAGCGTTAGCGAAACAATCATCAGGGCTGGGAGTTTGAACCTCATGCCGTCTTTTTATACTGGTGGCTTATTAGCCTGGCCAGCTGGTATACCGCCATTGCGTAGAGCTCGCTGTGATTATAACGCGTAATCACGTAAAAATTCTGGAATCCCGCCCAGTATTCCGCGTGGTCCCGTTGTTGCAATCTGACCAGCGCCACCGGCGTGTCTTCGCCGATCTCGAATTCCGATGCCAGCCCGCTACGCTTCAGATCCGCCCATTTATAGACCGGCTTCAGGCCGGGTTCGAGCGCGTCGATCGAATTGTTCGCCGCCGCGGTCAGCGGACGCGCAACGCGCCCATCGCGCTGCCATCCATGCCTGACAAAATAGTTGGCGACGCTGCCGGCGATATCGGGAATGCTGTCGAACAGGTTGGTCTGGCCATCATCGTCGAAGTCGATCGCATAGTTACGATAGCTGGACGATATAAACTGCGGCATTCCCATGGCGCCGGCGTAGGACCCGCGCAGGTCCCGGGCATTAAAGCCCTGCTCCCTGGCGAGCAGCAGGAATTGCTCTAGTTCCTGCATGAAGAAACTGGCGCGGCGCGGGTAGTCGAAGGCCAACGTCACGAGACTATCGAAAACCGGGTCCTTGCCCTTGTACACGCCGTAGAAAGTTTCTACGCCGATGATGGCGACGATGATCTCGGCCGGCACCCCGGTCTTGTCGCTGACGGCTGCCAGCAGGTCGCGATGTTGTCGCCAGAACTTCACGCCGCTTTCAATCCGTGTGTCCTTGAGAAAAATACGGCGATACTGGTACCAGTCGAGCTCCTTTTCCGCCGGCTTGTCGAGTTTCTCGAACAGGTGTTCCTGCTTTTCGACCTGCGCGAACAGGCCGATTAGTTCCTTTTCGGTATAGTCGGACTGCTGGGCCATGCGCTCGACGAAAGCGCTGACGTCGCTGCGACCCTGGTAATCGCCATCCGGAATTTCCGCAGCAAATGCCAGGGATGTCGCCACCGCACCGATAATAATAATAGTAATCTTTCTCATCAAACCAGAAATCGCCTTGCCGATCTTATCGACATTATTAAACCAAAACCGACCATCAGGGTCACCATAGACGTACCGCCGTAGCTGATCAATGGTAACGGCACACCCACTACCGGCAACATACCCGCAACCATACCGGTGTTCACGAACAGATAGACAAAGAAAGTCAGGCTAAGCGCACCGGCAAGCAGACGCCCGAAATTTTCCGTCGAATGCGCGGCAA
>JAOTUD010000210.1 GCA_029864065.1 Gammaproteobacteria bacterium
CGCGATCGAGTCGCGAGGCGACAACGTAAAATTGGGTGTCCCGGTGCATATCTTACAATTGTTGGTCAGATCAAAAACTCGCCGAGTTCTTGATCTGACCAAAAACTTTTTGCGCAATTTCGGGGATGACATTCGCGCGCCTGGTTGAAGGATGGTTCGCGATTGTTAGGGTACAATAGCCGCTGTTTTGATACCAGGAGCAAGCCATGCCACGTTTCAATCGACTGTTAATCACCGGCGCCGCGGGAAACCTCGGGCGCGAACTGCGCCGCGGTCTGGCGCCGCTGGCGACTACGCTCAGGCTCACCGATCGCGACGCAATGGAGCCTGCGGCGGCGCACGAAGAAATCATGGCCTGCGAGCTCGGCGATTTCGACGCGGTGATGCAGGTCGTCGAGGGTTGCGACGCGATCGTTCATTTCGGCGCGGCCCCGGTGGAGCGGCCCTGGGCCGAGATCCTGGAAAGCTCGATCAAGGGCGGCTACAACGTTTACGAGGCGGCGCGCCGCCACGGCATCAGGCGCATCGTCTACGCCAGCTCGATTCATGCCGTCGGTTACGAACGACGCGAGGTCGGGGCCGATACCGACACGCCGCACAACCCGGATACGCTGTACGGGGTTTCCAAGTGCTTCGTCGAGGATCTCGCGAAACTGTATTTCAACAAGTTCGGCATCGAATCGGCCTGCCTGCGCATCAATTCCTGTTTCCCGAAACCCGCCGACCGGCGCCATCTCGCGACCTGGCTGAGCTTCGACGACCTGGTGCAACTGGTCGAGCGCTGCCTGGTGTCGGAGCGTATCGGGCATACCGTCGTTTATGGAATTTCCGACAACCGGGAAGCATTTTTCTCGAATCACAAGGTGGCGCACCTCGGTTACCAACCCAAAGACAGCGCCGAGGATTACCGCGCCGAGGTCGAGGCCAGGGTCGGCCCGGGTGATCCCTTCGATCCCGCGATCGAATTCGTCGGCGGTTTCCTGTGCGCCTACGGGCACCCGGACGAAGAGGAACGCATCGAGCTCTAGCCGCATTGGGGCTGGCGGCGCCCGGTTATTCCCAGGTGCCGATGTAATCCCTGACGTCGGGCAACTGCCGCGGGGGTATCTCGAGCTGGGGCGTGCCGATGTAGATGAAACCGATGATGCGCTCGCTGTCGGCCAGGCCGAGTTCCTGGCAGACCATCGGGTCGTAGGCGTTGGCGCCCGTCAGCCAGATCGAACCGTAGCCGAGTGCGTTACTGGCGAGCAGGATATTGTGCGCGGCCGCGCCGGCGCACAGGATCTGTTCGATTTCCGGAATTTTCTCGCTCTTGATTGGGCTCGCGACGACGACCACGATCAGCGGCGCGCGTAACGGCTTATCCTTCTGTTTCTGCAGGTAGATCGCGTCGACATCCGGTTCCCGCTGCAACACCGCGCGGCCGAACAGTTCCGACAGCCGGTAACGCGCATCGCCGCGGATGGTGATGAAGCGATACGGGTACAGCCGGCCGTGATCGGGGGCGCTCATCGCGGCCTGCAGGATATGCTGTAATTGCGTATCGTCCGGGGCGGGCTCGGTCAGCGCCCGCGCCGGGGTCGAGTAGCGGTTTAAATGTTTTAGCGAATCATTCATATCTCGGTTCGATGCGTTTGGTGTCTGCGCGGTCAATGATACACTTCGGCCTCGTTCGATGCGCAGTGTTTCACGATGATCCGTTACCAGATTACCAGCCAGAATCCAGCCAGCCATTATTTCGATGTCTCGATCCATATCGATAACCCGGACCCGCAAGGCCAGCGGCTGCGGCTGCCCAACTGGATTCCCGGTAGTTACATGATCCGCGATTTTGCGCGTAACCTGCTCGAGCTGAGCGCGCGCGACGAAAACGAGTCGCTGCCGATTCGTCAGATCGATAAATCTAACTGGCAGGTAGATGCGCAGCCTGGGGCGCTGACCATCGAATACAAGGTATACGCGAAGGATTTGTCGGTGCGTGCCGCGCATCTCGATAATACCCACGGTTATTACAACGGTAGCAGCGTGTTTCTCGAGGTGGTCGGGCAGGCGGATCGGCCCTGCGAGGTGCTGATCGAAAAGCCGCCGGTCGAGGTCTGCAGCGCCTGGCGCCTTGCGACTTCGCTCAAACGCAAGCAGGCCAAGCCTTTTGATTTCGGATTATACGAGGCGCTCGACTACGACGACCTGATCGATCACCCGGTAGAGATGGGAGAATTCACGCGTATCGATTTCGAGGCCTGTGGCGTGCCGCACGATATCGTCCTGACCGGGCGCTTCGAATGCGACGAGGCGCGCCTCGCGGCGGACCTCAAAACGATTTGCGAACACCATATCCGCTTCTTCGGCGAACCGGCGCCGATGGACTACTACCAGTTCCAGGTGATGGTAGTCGGCGACGGCTACGGCGGGCTCGAGCACCGCGCCAGCACCAGCCTGCTAGCGAGTCGCAGCAGCCTGCCGCGGCCCGGGCAGGGCAAGGTCGACGACGATTACCGCGATTTCCTCGGGCTTTGCAGCCACGAGTATTTTCATACCTGGAACGTCAAGCGTATCAGGCCCGAGGTCTACCGGCCCTACGATCTGCAGAGCGAGGTTTACACCGATTTGCTGTGGGCTTTCGAGGGTATTACCTCCTATTACGATGACCTGGCGCTGGTGCGCAGCGGGCTGATCGGCGCGGAAAGTTATCTCGAACTGCTCGGACAAACCATGACCCGGGTGCAGCGCGGTCTCGGGCGCAGCCGCCAGTCGGCCGCGGAATCGAGCTTCAACGCGTGGACCAAATTTTACCAGCAGGACGAGAACGCGGCCAACGCGATCGTCAGCTACTACGCCAAGGGCAGCCTGATCGCTGCCTGTATCGATCTGAAAATGCGCGCCCTGACCGACGGCCAGAAAAGTCTCGACGACGTCATGCGCAGGCTGTGGCGGGACTACGTCGAAGACGACAGGGGCGTGTCGCCCGATCGCATCCAGCAGCTGGTGTGCGAACTCGCGGGCGAGGACCTGGGCCTTTTTCTCGACGGGTTGATTTACGGCACCGGCGATTTGCCGCTCGACGGGTTACTCGAAGCGGCCGGTATCGAGGTGAAGCGGCGTGTCGCGAGTAACCTGCAGGACAAGGGCGGCAAGGAAGTCACCGACGAATTACCGAACGTGAGTTTCGGCGCGATGCTGAAAGCCGGCGAGACCGGGATCGCGATCCAGCGCGTCAGCGAGGGCGGATCGGCGCAAGCCGCGGGGCTCGCCGCCGGTGATGAAATCATCGCGGTCGACGGCATCAAACTCGATCTCGGTAAGTTCGAAAAGAAAATCCAGCAGGCGCGGCCCGGCGATCGCTGGCGGGTGCACGCATTTCGCCGCGACGAACTCGACCGGTTCGAAGTCGTGCTGCAGCCGGCCGCAGAAGACAGCTTTGTCCTGAAACTGGAAGATCCGCCGACCGATCAGAGCCGCGCCTGGCTGAATCTTTGATGGTCGTTGAACCCATAGACCAGCATCTGGCGGAGCAGGCGGCGCGGCGCCACGGTCTCGACTGGCATTACACGCAGCAGACCGAATCCACCAATGCCGACGCACTGCTGCATTATGACCGGCACCGGCGCGAACTGGTCGCGTTCAGCGAGTCGCAAAGCGCGGGGCGCGGCCGCCGCGGCCGGCAATGGCATTCGCCGCCCGCGCGTAATATCTATTGCACCGTCGGCCTGTTCAAGGCGTTGCCGGCCGATCGCCAGGGCCTGCTCAGTATCGTAACCGGCCTGGCGCTGTGCCGCGTGTTACGCCGCAGCGCGGCGGCGGTCGAGCTCAAGTGGCCCAACGACCTGTTGTTCGACGGGCGCAAGCTCGGTGGCATCCTGATCGAATCGCGTCCGCACGACGCGGCGCGTTTCTTTTTCGCGATCGGTTTCGGATTGAACGTTTTTATGACGGACGAGGAACTTGCCGCCATTGGCCAGCCCGCCGCCAGCCTCGAGCGGGTGTCGACGCTTGCGCTCGATCGCACGCGGATATTGATCGCGGCGATCGATGAAGTGGTCGAATCGATCCGCGGCTTCGATCACGAGGCGTCGCAAGGCCTGGTTGCCGAGTTCGAGTCCGTCGACGCTTATCATGGACAGCAAGTCGAGGTGATCACCGGCAGCGACGCGGTCCGGGGGCTAAACCGCGGCATCACCGCTAGCGGGCAACTGCGGCTCGAAACGGAGCAGGGCCTGCAGCTTCACTCGGCGGCCGAAATCTCGTTGAGGCCCGCACGCCGATGATTCTGCTCGACTGCGGCAATAGCTCGATCAAGGCGCAGTACCACGAATCGGGGCACCTTCGCGCCAGTTTTGCGAGCAGCTACCGGGAACAGTGGGCCCGGCGCCTGGTGCGCTGGGCATCAGGTTTGGGGGCGCAGCGCTGTTGGCTGGCCTCGGTGCTCGAGGCCACGCGCCAGGCCGAGCTCGATCGATGCCTGGCGGATCGCTGCGGCGACGCCGTCACGCGTTTCGTTGCGCAGGCACGGGCTGGTGGCGTGATCAATGGCTATACGCAACCCGAGCGCCTCGGGGTCGATCGCTGGCTGGCATTGATTGGCGCCGCCGGGATGGTCGACGGCGACTGCATCGTCATCGACGCCGGCAGCGCGGTAACCGTCGATTTGCTGCGCGCCGACGGCCAGCACCTGGGGGGCGCGATACTACCCGGTATCAATACCTCGCTCGACCGGTTCCGGCAAATTTTCAGCCACATCGATTTCGCCGATCCGCGGATCGCCGAGACCGGGGCGCCGGGCTGTTCAACCGAGGCCGCGATTCAGATAGACTACGCGCACGATACGCTGGCAGGAATAAACGAAGTGGTGACACGCTGGATTCAACGGCTCGACCGCAATGCGACCCTGCTGCTCGCGGGCGGCGATGCTTACCGGGTGCAGCGTAGCCTCGAAATCCCGGGTCGCATCGTCCCCGACCTGGTGTTCCGCGGCATGCTGAGACTGGCGCGGCAATGAAAGTCTTCTTCGGTTTGCTGCTGATCGTCAATATCGGCTTCGCCGTATTCCAGTGGCTGGCGCCCTACGACCAGCTTTTTGTCGAGCAGAAAAAGATTCCGGCAGCCGAAAAGCTGCAGCTGTTAACCGACGCCAGCGGGCAGGACGTCAGCGAAGCCGAGGTGGTCGCTCGCGTCGAGGCCGAAACCGACGCGCTGGCCGAGGCGGTGGCGCGCATCGAGAAGGAGGTCGCGGCGCAGCGCTCGAACGAGGCGCAGCGCTCCAACCTCGTGACCGAGGACAGCAGCGACAAGCGGGTGTGCTATACCATCGGTCCGTTCAAGGACCGGGCGCGCGCGATCGAGATCAGCGGGCGCTACAGCGGCAAGCAGGCGGAGATCGCGCTGAAGTCCAGCCTGGAGAAGGAATACCAGGGCGTCATGGTCTATATCGAAGGCCACGAGACGCGCGCCGATGCGGTAAACACCGCCAACATACTCGCCGCCAACGGCATCACCGATCACATCATCGTCAACAACCCCGACAAGCCGAACATCCTGTCGCTGGGCGTTTTCGGGCTGAAACGCAACGCCGACCGGCTCAAGGCGCGTGTCGAAAAACTGAAGTTCAAGGTAGAAACCGAGCCACGCTATCGAGAACACACCATTTACTGGATATACGCGGAACAATCCAGCGAAGCCGATTTGCTGGAATTGCTGGGAGCGGGCGAGAACGACAGCGGCATCAGCCAGATCCCGACCCAGTGCTTGCCAAGCTAGGTCAAACGCAATAAAATCCGCGCCCTCGAAAGGGGAGGCACAAGCCCCGTCAGCGGCCGCTACGGTCGCAGCGGAAAATGATCATGCCGGCGTAGCTCAGTTGGTAGAGCAACTGACTTGTAATCAGTAGGTCCCGCGTTCGATTCGTGGTGCCGGCACCAACTCCAA
>JAOTUD010000211.1 GCA_029864065.1 Gammaproteobacteria bacterium
TAAATCCTCGGTCGCATTTTCATTTTCAACAGCCTCCTCTCTATAGGTAGAGATTAGGTGTTGCATCGACCGATTGAAATCACTGTCGGTTTCTGCCGCCCATCGAATCTTTATGAGCGTCAGCTTTTCGAGGAAAACTCTGTTATCTGCTAGTGCAGTTTCTAGGGGTGGAATCGAATTGAGCGATCGCCTGGTTGAGAACTAAGCTCTTAATTACAATACCTGAACATTCAGATACCAACATTTGCAAGCGCATTATTTTCCGCGGAGTTTTGCGGGTATTAGTTGTGCATTGTTATGCTTCGAAGTGCAAAATCCCGCAATGAACGCCCCATAAGTTTTTGAAAAATATAGAAATATAAGTTACCGATCATTCTGAAAATCGACATTTCGGTGCCGATGGCGGACCCCCGAACGCGGACCGGTCCGATGGCGCCCCTGGCACGATTTAAATCTTTTGAATTCAATAGCATATCTATACTTTTGCGATAAATTGACGCGGTCCGCGTCGGCATTCGCGAGAGCCTGATTTTTACCGGCATCAAATCTGAAATCGACCGGGCCCGCGCAGTTTACAATCCACGCAGCATCGGCCTCGGTAGAGCGTAAATCCATGCCGATCGGGTGACACATCTACGGTCATTCGAAAATCCCCGGTCTGGAGGATATTAATTGATCGCACTTGGATAAATCCCTTAGTATACATATACAAAAAAACCGGGCCGCTAAATCAAAATCAGTGGCCAGAGCTTTCAACAGGAGGATTCTCATGCACAACTTGTTATTTCGAAGCTACCGGGGCGTAATTGGCGCCGTTCTTGGGCTGATGCTCGCGTTTGGCAGCCCGCAGGCCCATGCCGCCGACTTCGTCGTATCCAATTGGGACGGTTACATGCCGGCCGACATGATGGAACAGGTCAAGCGGGCGACCGGTTACGAGGGCGAAGTGTCGTTCCACGCGACCAATGAAGAAATCATGGGCAAGCTGACCGCGAGCAAGGGCGCCGGTTACGACGTCGTGTTCGTGTCCTCGCCGTTCGCCGAGATCCTGAACAACCTCGGTCTGCTCGCGCCGATGGATCCGGTCAAGGTGCCGAACTTGAAAAACCTCTACCCGGAGGCGCGCAAGCTCGCCTACGACCCGGGTAACAGGTTCTCCGCGCCTTACGCCTGGGGTACGACCGGCCTGTGCTACCGTTCCGACCTGGTGTCGGAAAACATCGACAGCTGGAACGACCTGCTGCAACCGTCGGCCGACCTGTCGGGCAAGATCACGATGCTCGCGACCGAGCGCTGGCTGATGGCGGCCGGCATGCTCGCCCGGGGCTACTCGGTCAACGATACCGACAAGAAGCATATCAACGAGGTGCGCGATCTCCTGATCGACGCCAAGCGCAAGCTGCTGGCTTACGACGATGCGACTTTTTACTCGAAGCTGGTTTCCGGTGAAGCGGTGCTGACGCATGCCTGGGATGGATGGTGCAATTACGGCATTGCCGAAAATGCCAATATTAAGTTCATCGTGCCGAAAGAGGGTTCCGACCTGTGGGTCGACACCATGGTGGTCATGGGAAAGTCGAAGAACAAGGATGCCGCCTACGCGTTCGTGAACTTCGTGCTCGATCCGAAGAACCATGCCTGGGTTGCCGAGAATATTCTCTACAAGGTGCCGAACAAGGCCGCGATGGAAGCGGTCGGCGCCGAACTGGCGAAAAGTTTTCCAAACATGGGTATGACGCCGGGCGAGTTGATGAAGATGGAACTGATGCGCGACCTCGGCCGCGGGCAGAAGGACTACTCGCGCGCTTCGACCGAGATCATGTCGGCCCAATAAACTGGTTACAACCGCGGCAACCGGTTCGGATTCCGGTTGCCGCCAGTTCGATGCAAGCCCCCTTGCACCGCGGCTGTTACCAGGAGCGATAAACGGATGCAGGTATCCCGTCTTCAAACCAGCCTGCTGATCGGGCCGGGCCTCGGCTGGCTCGCGCTGCTGATGGTGCTGCCCTGCGCGCTGATCTTCGTTTTGAGCTTTTTCGAGCGCGGCATTTACGGCGGTATCGATTACGTCTATACGCTGGAAAATTTCGCGCGCGCGGCCGACCCGCTGTATCTCGGCATTTTTCTGAAATCGGGTCGCATCGCCGGCTTCGCCGCGCTTATCGCGCTGTTCGTCGCGTACCCGGCGGCCTACGCGATTTCACGCGCGCCGCGCGCGTGGCAGGCAACGCTACTGTTTCTCGCGATCCTGCCGTTCTGGAGCAATTACCTGATCCGCACCTACGCGTGGATCGTATTGCTGAACCGCGAAGGCCTGCTGAACCAGGGCTTCAAGCTGCTTGGCTATAGCGGCGAACCGATCAACATGCTCTACAGCGAAAGCACCGTCATCCTCGGGCTCGTCTACAATTATCTGCCGTTCGTGATCCTCGCGATATACTCGTCGATCTCGCGCCTCGACCCGCAGCTCTGGGAAGCGTCCGAAGACCTCGGTGCGTCGCGCCTGCAAACTTTTCGGCGCATCATACTGCCGCAGACCGCGCCCGGCATCGCGGCCGGCCTGGTGTTCGTGTTCGTCCTGTCGATCGGCAATTTCGTGACGCCCGATCTGCTCGGTGGCGGGCACGTGCAAATGGTCGGCAACCTGATTTACGACCAGTTCCTGACCGCGCGTGACTGGCCGTTTGGCGCCGCGCTATCCTTCGTGCTGATCAGCATCATGATGGCGCTGCTGTTCGCGCAGGCGGTGCTGACCAACCGCGCGCAGCGGGGCGGCAATGGCTGAAGCGCATCACCGCCATAGCGAGCGCGCGTTGCGCGCCCATTTGATCCTCGTCTACGTGTTTCTGTACGTGCCCATCATCGTGCTGATCTTCCTGTCGTTCAACGAGGCCGGCCTGCCGACCGCGTGGACGGGCGCTTCGGTCAAGTGGTACGCGGCGCTCGCGTCGAATGAAACCATCCAGCGCGCGGCGCTCAATACCATCATCGTGGCGATGAGTTCGACCCTGATCGCGACCACGCTCGGCACGCTGCTCGCGCTCGGCATCGAGATGCGGCAAAAACCCAATAGCGCGCTCGACGCGTTGCTGTTCGCACCGATGATCATCCCGGACATCGTGCTCGCGATCGCATTGCTGTCGATGTTCAGCCTGATCGAGTTCACGCTCGGCCTGCATTCGATCGTCATGAGCCATGTCGTGTTCAACATCGCTTTCGTGTTCGCGGTGGTGCGCACACGCCTGCGCAACTTCGATTTTTCGGTCATCGAGGCGTCGATCGACCTCGGCGCGAGTGCGTTCACGACCTTCTGGCGTGTGACCTTCCCGGCGATCTTCCCGGGCGTGCTCGCCGCGGCACTGCTCGCGCTGACGCTGTCGGTCGACGAATTCATCATCGCGTTTTTCGTCTCCGGCGCCGGGCCGTCGTCGCAAACCCTGCCGATGCAGATATACTCGATGATCCGCTTCGGCGTGACCCCGGAAATCAACGCGCTCGCGACGCTGGTCATCCTGTTCAGTTTCGTCGCGCTGTTCATCTCGCAGCGGCTCAACAAGGGCGTGCTCACGACATGAACAGCCGGGAAACGACCTGATGGCGAAGGTGGTGCTCGAGCTGCGCGGGATATCGAAGCGCTTTGGCGACCTCAAGGCGGTCGATGACGTCAATCTCGAAATTTACGAAAACGAATTCTTCGCACTGCTCGGGCCGTCGGGCTGCGGCAAGACCACGCTGCTGCGCATGCTCGCGGGATTCGAAAACCTGAGCGCCGGTACCATCCTGCTTGACGGCGACGATATCGCGCCGATCCCGCCAAACCGGCGCCCGTTGAACCTGATGTTCCAGTCTTACGCGCTGTTCGAGCACATGACAGCGCGCGCTAATATCGCCTACGGTCTCGAAATGGAAAAGCTGCCGCGGGCCGAGATCGACCGACGCGTCGACGAGATTCTCGAAGTGACCGGATTGACCGATGCGGCCAATCGTCGGCCGGTGCAACTCTCCGGCGGGCAGCGCCAGCGTGTCGCGCTCGCGCGTGCGGTGATCAAGCGCCCGCGGGTGTTGCTGCTCGACGAACCGCTGGGGGCGCTCGACAAGAAACTGCGCGAAACCATGCAGCTCGAACTGAAGCGCCTGCAGCACGAAATCGGCATCACCTTCGTCGTCGTCACCCACGACCAGGAGGAGGCGCTGGTCATGGCGGATCGCATCGCGGTACTGAAAGACGGCGTGCTGCGCCAGGTCGGCACCCCGCAGCAAGTTTACGAGTATCCGTGCGACCGCTTTGTCGCGCAGTTCATCGGCGTGATGAATTTCTTCGACGGCACGGCCACGGCGAACGGCGTACAGGTCAACGCCGCGACGCATCTCGCGGGCCGCCTGCCCGACGGCATTAGCCCAGGCGATGCGGTGACGCTTGCGGTGCGCCCCGAGCGGCTGCGCCTGCATACATCGACGCCGCCAGCCGAGGCCAATCGGCTTGACGGCGAAGTCATCGGCGTGGCCTACCACGGGCTCGATGTTACGCTGTCGGTGCAGTCCGCGTTCTGCGCCGCGCCGGTGATGCTGCGCCTGTCTGCAAATGACAACGATCGATTAAATATCAGGCAGAGCAGTCTCGTGCAGATCGCATGGGAAGCCGACTATTCGCGTATCCTGCGCGATAATGCGCAAGTAACGCAAACCACATCCAACCCGGAGGAGTTAAACACCATGACGCAAAAGACCATCGCATTTTTCCCCGAGGCGGCCTTCGGCCCGGCGCTCAATTCGGTCGGTATCGCCCAGGCCTGCGAGAAGCTCGGCCACCGGGCGATATTCCTTTCCGACCCCGGATTTCTCGAAGTCTATCGGGGCTACGGCTTCGAGGCCCATCCGGTGAACCTGTCCGAGCCGATGTCGGAGGAGGAAATGGCCAAGTTCTGGGAAAATTTCATCAATGGCCATATCCCCAACTTCAGCAAATCGCCTTACGACCAGATCGACAACTACGTCAAGGAATGCTGGGAGAACATCGTCGACAGCGCGAGGTGGGCGGAAAAGGACTTGCCCGGCGTGCTCGCAAAAATCCAGCCGGACCTGATCTGCGTCGACAACGTGATCATGTTCCCGGCGATCAAGCAGAGCGGCAAACCCTGGGTGCGGATTATCTCCTGCTCGGAAAACGAAATCGAGGACCCCGCGATTCCGCCGCACCTGTCGGGTTGCGGAGAGCACGACGAGGCCTGTCACAAAGCGTACCGCGACCGCTTCCACGAAGTGATCAAGCCGATCCACGACGACTACAACGTGTTCCTCGCCGAATGCAACGAGGCGCAATATCCGATCGGGCAATTTTTCGAAGCGTCGCCGCACATGAACCTGTTGCTGTACCCGGAACCGGTTAAATACGAGCGCGCGCAGCCGCTCGATCCGGCGCAGTTTCAATACCTCGAAGGCTGCGTGCGCGAAGAGGAGTCCTACGAGGTCCCGAGCTTTGCGGCGAATAACGACAAACCGCTGATCTACGTCAGCTTCGGCAGCCTCGGCGCCGGCGATACCGCGTTGCTGCAACGTATCATCGACGCGGTCGCCAAAATGCCTTACCGCGCGCTGGTCAATGTCGGCGATTACCAGGACAGCTATGCCGATATCCCGGACAATGTCCATATCGCGAGCTGGTATCCGCAGCCTTCGGTGATCGCGCAGGTCGATTGCGTGATCCATCACGGCGGCAACAACAGCTTTACCGAGTGCCTCTACTTCGGCAAGCCCGCGATCATCATGCCCTATGTCTGGGACGGCCATGACAACGCGACGCGGGTCGAGGAAACCGGGCACGGCTACCGCCAGGACCGCTACAACTGGAGCGACGACGAACTGGCGGCGAAGATCGAGCGCTGCCTCCACGACGCCG
>JAOTUD010000212.1 GCA_029864065.1 Gammaproteobacteria bacterium
AGGCAAAATTGATCAGGTCGATTTCCTTTTCCCTGACCTTGTCCATGCCGACCCGGTGCAGCAGATCGAGCACCGCGCCGAGCATGATCGCACCGACGATGTTCGGCGTACCGGCTTCCTCGCGGTCGGGCAGGGTCTCGGTCGGCATGTATTCGGCAATGTAGACGTCGTCAACCATGCCACCGCCGAGCTCGGCCGGTTTGATCGCATGCAACAGGTCGCTTTTGGCGATGACCGCGCCCGGTGAACCCGGGGCATAAATCTTGTGTCCGGAAAATACCAGCACGTCGATATCGGCGTCGTTCATGCTGACCGGCGCATGTGCAATCATTTGCGATGCGTCGACGATCAGGTAAGCGCCGACCGCGTGCACCATGCGCGCGACATCGGCGAGCGGCGTGATCGCGCCCGAAACATTGCTCGCGCCGGTAACGGCGATGTAATTGATGCTGCCGCCGTGCTCGTCGACGATGGCCTGCAGCCGCTCCATATCCAGCGCCCCGTACCTTTCGAATTCGCCGAGGCAGGGGATATGCACTACCTGCGAGGTATGATAGCGGTGCGGTAAATCGTTCGAATGGTGTTCCATTTCCGAGACCAGCACCACGTTGCGCTCGGGGCGCGCGCGTGACAGGCTTGCCGCCATGCGGTTGAAGCCCGCGGTCGCGCCGCTGCCGGCGAAAAATGCGCAGTATGCCTGTGGATCTGCATCGACGAATTCGAGCACCTTCTGGTGCGCCCATTCGAAGGCGTGCGAGGCGCCGCGCGCCGCGTAGTGCAGGTCTGAATGGGTGCTGGCGTAATGCTCGAGAAATTCATGGCCGATCTCGTAGGCCGGCGCCATCATCAACGTGGAAGCGGCGGAATCCAGGTAGATCCGCGGACCGCGCTTGCCATCGACGGTCGGATACTCGGTATCACGCCCAATAAAATTGGCCTGCAGGGTGGCCAGTAGGTCGGAATTGATCATCGGCGAGATTAGTCAGACAAAAACTCATTGTCGCACAATCTGTTCGCTTGGCAACATTTGAAATCACTGCCGGCCGCCTGGTGCCGCGCGCAGTCGGGGCGCGCGCTTCGATAAGGCCCGTCCGCCGCTTCAGGCCACGCCGTTCGGATAGTGCTCGGCCCAGTAGCGCGCCAGGTCGTCGCGACGACAGATCCAGACGCGCTCATGCTCGAGCAGGTAATCGAGGAAGTTATGCAGGCTGCCAATGCGGCCGGGGCGCCCGATCAGGCGTGCGTGCAGGCCGATCGTCATCATTTTCGGCTGGCTTTCGCCTTCCGCGTAGAGAATGTCGAAGCTGTCCTTGAGATAGGTGAAAAACTCGCTGCCGAGCTGGTAGTCGTTCTCGCCGCGGCCGAATTTCGAATCGTTGGTGTCGAGCGAATAAGGGATTAGCAGCAACCCGGGATAATCCCTCGACCAGTAAGGCAGGTCGTCGTTGTAGACATCGGAGTCGTACAGAAAATTGCCGGCTTCGACGACCAGTCGACGCGTATTGAGCGACGGCAGGCCGGCATAGTAACCCAGCGGCGGCTGCCCGGTCAGTTCGCGCACCTGTTCGATACTGTTGCGGATGTATTCGCGTTCCTCGGATTCGTCGAGACCGTAGTAGTCAAACCAGCGCCAGCCGTGCGGCTGCAGGTCGAAGCCGGCGTCGATCATCGCCTGCAGCGCGCGCGGGTTTTGCCAGCCGGCGAGACCGACCAGGTTTACCGTTGCCTTCAGGTCGCGTTCGGTAAAGGCCTGCAGCAGGCGCCAGTAACCGACGCGGGATCCATATTCGTAGCTGGATTCGATATTCAGGTCGCGGCCGCCGATGCGCGCGACGACCTTGACGTCCGAGAGGCGGATTTCGGAGCGATCGTCGCCGTTCAGTATGCACAGCTCGCCGCCTTCCTCGTAATTGATGCAAAAATTAACCGCGATGCGGGCCTCGTCGGGCCATTGCACCTGCGGCGGCTGGTTCGCGTAACCGATAAAGTCGCGCGCCGGTTTGAAGGTGTCGTTCATAGGTTGCTACCCGGTTCTGCTCCAATCGGCACAGCATGCACAGCGCCGCCAGGATTCGAAAACTAAGCATCGCGCGTTTTCGACCGTTACGTCAAGATCGATTATGCCGCATTTCGATGCGGCGACATGCGGCCCGACAGGCCGCCGGTGTTGCCCTTCGTAACCACGACGCGGGACCCGCTGATCCAGTTTTTGACCGGGTTGCCGGCCGGCGCCGCCGCTGACCCGGTTGCCATCGCGGCCGCAACTTTCGTGAACAGGGTAAACTCACGGCGTCCGCCTGCAAACTGGGTACGCGATATGATATGGGTTACACTGGCAAAATCGTTTAAACCCGGGGATACCGTAATGCAAGATTCCACCCGCCGCAAGCTGTTGCTGGGACTCGTGGCGCTGCCGATAACGCGCATCGCGTCGGCGTCGATTCCAACCCCGGCGGCTTCCGAGGGGCCCTTTTATCCGACCGGTGCCATGCGATTTAACGACATCGACAACGACCTGGTCAGGGTGGGCGATGCGGTGGAGCAGGCCGGTGGCGAGGTCGTCAGGCTGTCCGGCCGCGTGCTCGATCGCGTCGGGAATCCGCTGCCGGCGGCGCGGGTCGAGATCTGGCAGTGCGATGTCAGTGGGCGTTACCTGCATCGCGGCGATTCCGGCTCGCGTCCGCGCGACCGGGCGTTTCAGGGTTTCGGCCATGACCTGACCGGCGCCGATGGCCGATACTCGTTTCGCACCATCAAACCGGTTCCCTATGCAGGGCGCACCCCGCATATACATGTCAAGGTTTTCATCGAAAACCGGGAACGTCTGACCACGCAATTTTATTTGCCCGACCATCCCGGCAACGCCCGCGACTGGCTCTACCAGCGCATTCCTGCCGCTCAGCGTGAACTGGTGACGATGAAATTTAACCCGGCGCAGGGCGAGCCCACCGCCATCGTAGACCTGGTCGTCTAGGTACCGCGTCAGGGCCAGAACAGGTAGTCGTCGGGGTTGCCCGGGTCGCTGGACAGCACGACGACGACCGCAACCAGGATTGCCAGCAGGGCGATCAGGGCAACCAGCAACTGGTGCCAGCGATAGTAGCGGCTGGAAGGCAGGTCGTCGGGATTCAGGCTACGGTAAACCAGGATCCACAGGATTACGCTCGCCAGCAGGCCAATGAAAAGTGCATCGACGGTGAACTGCAGCCAGTCCACTCTGTTACCCGTCGACCTCGTAAACGGGCCGCTCGATCTCGCGGTTACCTTGCCTGATGATTGGCGCCACGACCGGCAACCAGATATTGCCGCAAACCAGGGTTCCGCAAATCCCGGGCGCAGCTGCGGACGCGTTGCGCCGGTAACCGGGGCGGACGTGCTCAGCTGTGGACATAGTTCGAGACTTCGATCAGGTTGCCGTCCGGATCCCGGAAGTAGGCCGAAACGATTTCCCCGCTCGCGCCGGTGCGTTTTACCGGGCCCTCGATGATGTCGATGTCCTGTCGCTGCAGCTCCAGGATTACCCGCGAGACCGGGTCATCGATAATGAAGCAAAGGTCGGCGCTGCCGGGCTGCGCGCGCGCAGCCCTGGGTTCGAACTCGCGGCCCAGTTGATGCAGGTTTATTTTCTGCCGGCCGAAAACCAGCGCGACGCGACCTTGACCGAACTCGACTTTTTTCATACCCATGACTGTTTCGTAGAACGCCACCGTCGTGTCGATATGGGCGACGGTCAAAACCAGGTGATCGATTCGGTTGATGCGCATTGGTTCGGGTCGGAAGTTAGCTCGCCGAGGGTTACATTACGACGCTGAAATTGAACATTCCGGCGACGCTGTTGGCCTGTTCGGCGACGACGAGGCTCTCCTTCAGCTCGCGTATGATTTCATCGTGGTCGTCGCTGAAAAAGCCGAACTTTATCCTGTTTTGTTCGATATGCCAGATCAGGTTGTTGAGCGTATCCACCGCATCCTGCGCCGCCATCCAGGTACCCTGTTGCGCCATCAACTCGTCGGTCGATTCGACGCCCGGCGGCAGCTCGTCCGCGGACAGGTTGAACTGCAGATCGGTAAAGTCCTGAAACGACAGGAAATTGCTGAGGCCCAGCTGCCTGGTGAGCTTGTCCAGTTTTTTACTGTGCTTGTAGAGCGCGGGCTTGTCGCGTTCGTCCGCAACGACTTTTCCCTCGTGCAACAGGTTTGCCCAGAGCACGGTGCTCATGGTTTACTCCAGGATTCCCTGCCGTCGACATCTGCCCGGTAACCGGCAACCGGCACGGCGCAAACTCCCGCCTCCGGGTTACAGCGGCCGAAACCCGCGTCGCGGGGCGCCAGGGATTTAATCATGTCTGGGTGTTTGCCGGCCATTACGGCTACATTCAACTTGCTTGTGCGTTTCAGGTCAAGATCGGCCTTCAGGCGGGTAACAAAAAATAGAGTATCGTGGCGGCAAACAGTAATCCGAATGCCGCCATGCCGTGCCGCCGCAACGGCCGCGATACCCCGCTTGCGGCGTCGATCCAGTGAGGGTAAAACAGCATCCACTTTTTGCCGGTCTCGCGAAAAGCGAGATACGACACGACGCAGCTGTAGATGATAGCCGCGGCCAGCAAACCGTAAACGAGGATCATTAAAGAAGGGTAACGAAAAAATATCCGGACCGCATGTTTTTCAAGGTTAGAATAGGCGCATTTGTTAGCAGGGATCCACGTTCAATCATGGTAGTCGACGATATCAGGGCGGTCGTCGCTTCGGGCCGCCCGCTGCTGCTCGATGGCGGTCTCGGCAGCGAACTTAAGCGGCGCGGCCTCGACATCAGCTCCCCGCTGTGGAGCGCCGAACTGCTGCTGCGGCAACCGCAGGCGCTGCGCCAGGTGCATCGCGATTACCTGCAGGCCGGCGCGCAGTGCATCACCACGGCGAGCTACCAGGCCAGTATCCCGGGGCTGGCCGCGCGGGGCCTGTCGGAGGCCGAAATCGAAGCCGTTTTCAGGGTCTCGGTCGAACTCGCCTGCGAGGTGCGCGACGACTTCGTGCGCAGCCATCCCGGGTCAGGGTTTCGTCCGCTGGTGGCGGCCAGCGTCGGGCCTTACGGCGCCTTTCTCGCGGACGGCTCCGAATACCGCGGTAATTACGGCCTTGGCGACGCCGATCTGCGCGAGTTTCACGAGCAGCGCCTGCGCTGGCTCGACGACAGCGACGCCGACCTGATCGCCTGCGAAACCATCCCCGATCTGCAGGAGGCCAGGGTGCTGAGCCGTTTGCTGGAGTCGGTTACCACCCCGTCCTGGATCAGCTTTTGCTGTCGCGACTCGCAGCGGCTGCACGACGGGCATTTGCTGGCAGAGGCGGCCGGCCTGCTGCGCGATCATGTGCAGGTGTTTGCAGTCGGGATCAACTGCTGTGCTCCCGGTGACGTCGAGTCCCTGATCGGCGAAATGCGCGCCGTGGCGGGCGCGAAGCTGATTGTGGTTTACCCGAATTCGGGTCAACAGTATGATGCGGATGCAAAGCAGTGGAGCGGCGCGGGCGGTCTGCGGCACTGGTCGGAGTTCGCCGGGCGCTGGTTCCATGCCGGTGCCGGCATTATCGGCGGCTGCTGCACGATCGGACCGGCGTATATTCGGCAACTGGCGTCCAGAGAATCATGGCATTACTGATCGATATCAAGCATCCGGACTGGATGGAGGATCACGAACTGCGCAGCAAATTGCTGCGTTATTACCCGCAGGCCGATATCCGAACCGGCGCCGAGCCGGGGAATCTCGACGAAATCGAAATGCTGACCGTGAGCACGTACCTGCCACGCGAGGCTCTCAGGTACCCGAACCTTAAGCTCATCCAGAAAACCGGCGCCGGGGTAAACTCGATACTCGACGACGACGAACTGC
>JAOTUD010000213.1 GCA_029864065.1 Gammaproteobacteria bacterium
GAATGGAGGCGAGCTTAGTCGCCTACCAGCTGCTTGCCGGCGGCAAACACCCGTATAACAAGGTCGCGTCACCCAAAATCAAGGAGCTGGGGATAAAACCCAAGCCGATCAAAGGCTTGAACCGCCGTCAGCAGAAAACCCTGATGAAGGCGCTCACGGTGGTGCGAGAGGATCGCATCGACAACGTCGAAAAGTTCGCCGAGGGCATGCGCTCCAAGAAGTCGCATACCAAGACGATCTTGCTGGTGACGCTGTTCCTGGCGGTCATCGGGGCCGGTATCGGTTACAAGCCGTTTCTTGCATTTCGCGCCGAACAGGAACTTTACGACAAGATCCAGCTGATAAAAAATGGCGACAAGGCGCTGATGATCGAGACGATCTGGTCGCTGGACCAGCTCGATCCGGAGCAGCAAAAAATCATATCCGTCGGCTTGCGCCGCGAAATCATCACTTTTTATCGCGATCGCATTCGATCGGTGTTTCGACCTTCAGAGGGTCTGTACGACTATCCGCAGGCGCAGACCCTGCTAGCACAGGCCAAACACCACTATCCGGATTCGGTCGCGCTATCAACCATCGATGACCAGATCAAGGAACAACGCGATCGCCTGATGAACAGCCTGGTGTCGCTTTATAAACGCTATTTCAAGGCCAGGAAGCTGGTCAAAACCGAAAGCGGGGAAGACCTCACCACGGTAATGCCGCTGATCAAACGCGTCGATCCCAAGCATTACCTGCTCAAGGACAAGGCGTTGTCAGACCTCTATTTATCCGAGGCGGAAAAGCTCATCTCCGCACGCAAGTTCCCCGAGGCTTCGAACTATATCGTGACGGGATTGAAACTGTTTCCCGAGGACAAGCGACTGCAAAACCTCAGCAAGATAATTAACGCGCAGTCCCAGGATTGATGGAACGCCAGCTTTCACCATTACGCTTACTTGCCAAGACTTATGCCAATGACATGATTTCTCGGCAACAGTACGTCGAGATTCGTGCCCAGTTGCTCAAGCGACTCGAGAGCAAGGGTAAAATCGATGAATCCGATCTAAAGAACTTTACCGCATTGACGCAAGGCGAAGAAACACCGAAATCAAACAGATCCTACACCTCTTCCGACTGGGTCATCATCGCTCTGGGACTTGCCGCCTCCGCGGTACTCGCCTTCGTTCTATACGGCTGACGCCCTATCCTTCCCCTGTTAACCTGCCCGGAAAATTAAATAGGTCACAAAAGCGCTCAGAATCGATCCGGCGAATCTCATTTTCTGGTTGAATACCCTTTAAAATAGTTTATTATCATCAAGGACTTAACTCATAAACTTAACTTCATTTGTTAATAGTTAGCGATATCAGTCCGAATCTCTGCAAAGTGTTAGGCGCGTCTCTGCCGGTAAAAACGGCGATGGCTATGCTCGGCTTTTGCAACAATTTCTCGTCACCCCGGAATTTGTTACGACTTCCCGGGCATGGAAAGCATATGAATTCGACCACGGGCCGAGGCCAGTTTTCGACGACCGCGTTGACGGCTGGACTGCTGGCGCTGCTGCTCGGCACGCCGCTGCACGCGCTTGAAATGTCCGATATGGTCGTCGATTCAATCAGCGCACATCCGGAAGTCAAAGAAAAAATACACGTTTACCGCCAGGTTGCCAGCGACCGCAATATCGCCGAGAGCGGTTGGCGCCCGAGCGTCGACCTGGAAGCTTCCACGGGTATTTACGACACCCAGTCACCCGCGACCGGTAACCAGTCGGTGGACTACGACAGCACGACTCTTGAACTGTCCGTCACCCAGAACCTGTTCAACGGCTACGATACGACCTATCAACTCGAGCAAACCGAGGCAAGGGTTCGCGCGGCTCTCTACGACGTCTACGATATCGCCGACAATATCGCGTTGCGTGCGATTCAAACTTACCTGGAATTGCTCAAGCAGCGACGCCTTTACCAGCTCGCGATCGAAAATGTTCGCGCCCACGAGGAAATCCTGGCCCAGATCAGGGATCGCAACCTGTCCGGGGTCGGTCGCCGCTCCCAGCTGCAGCAGACCGAAGGCCGACTGGCGCGGGCGCAGGCAAGCCTGATCGCCCAGCAGAACAACCTCGAAGACACCGCGACCCAGCTCCATCAAATCCTGGGCCGCTATGTCGATCCGCAATCACTGTCCGAACCGAAGATACCGCCATTGCCGCGCGAAGATCTCGACCTGCTGATCGACCAGGCGCTGGCCGACCACCCGGCAATGCGAGTCGCCGAGAGCAACGTCGCCGCGGCCCAGGCGGATCATCGGCGATCCTTGCGCAGCCGTTACCCCAATCTCGACCTCCGGCTCGCGACGGAATACGGCAACGATATCGGCGGCCTACCGGGCGATACCGAGGAAACCAGCCTGGTACTCAACCTGTCCTACAACTTCTACAGCGGTGGCCGGGAGCAGGCCGAACGGCAGAAGAAGATCAGCGCGGTCTACGAGCAAAAGGAATTCGCCGCTCGCGTCCGGCGCCAGGTTATCAATACCCTGCGCCTGTCCTGGATCGCCGACGACCTGCTGGTGAAACAACTGAATTTTCTCGAGGCCCATGTTATCAAGGCGGGCCAGACGGTTGAATCCTACAAGGAAGAGTTTTTTATCGGGCAACGCGACCTGGTCGACCTGCTCGATGCCGAGAACGAGGCCAATAGCGCCAGGAATCAGTATGCGGAGGCAAGGTTCGACGCCCTGGGCGCTCGCTACCGGGTTTACGAAGGCATCGGCCGTTTATTCGAAGCAGCCGAGATCGAATTCGAACTCAAGCAGGGAAATTTGAAGATCGCGCGCCTGGCGACCGACAAGGTCGACAGGCTGCCGATACCGAAAGACGAAGACACCGACCGCGAGTTCGACCCGCTGGATCACTGTGACAACTCCCGGCAGGGACTGGAGGTCAATGCTTATGGCTGCCACGAGTCCGCGGTCGTATCGAGCATCGAGCCGGTTGCGCCGAAGCAAAACTCGACACCGGTCCTGCACGACGACGAGTTCGAAATCGAAACCAACGGCATACTGATAATCACGCCCGCTCAATTGCTCGCCAACGATAGCGACGCCGATTCCGACCTGCTGGAAATTGTCGACGTCAGCCAACCCGAGGTCGGGCGACTGGCATTCAGTCAAAAAAACAGCCTGGTGTACCGCCCTGTCGAGGGGTTTTTGGGCATCGACGTATTCAAGTACACCGTAACCGATAATAAAGGCGCATCCACAACCGCAACCGCGTCGGTCAAGATCAAGGTGCGCGAACCCGAGATCGTAAGCCTGTCAAAAGTGCAGCTGGTTAATTTTGCATATGACGAGGCCGAACTGACCGAGATTTCCAAAACCAGGGTTCAGGCCATCATCGAACAGATAAAGCTCGCCAAGGATATCACCGTCGAGATTTACACCTATACCGACAACATCGGCTCCGATGCCTACAACCTGCGCCTGTCGGAACGCAGGGCGCAGGCGCTCAGAAACCTGCTCATTCGCAACGGCATCGATAGCGCCGACATCAAGGCGGTCGGCATGGGCGAGCAGAAACCCATCGCCGACAATTCGACCCAGGCCGGCCAGGCGATCAATCGCCGCGGCGAATTCATATTCAAGGCAAAAACCGCCGCCGAGTAAAACCGGCTCTGACTCTCGGCAATTGGTCTACACTTGGAGGCATTAGTACGAGTTTGGAAGTCTCCCCTGAATACCCTGACGCAACCTCCAGATAAATTCTGCTGTCCGTTCCGGTGTTGCCCTGTAGTTGATTTACCTGTTACCGAACGCCAGTGGCTAGCGCGGTGACAAGGGGTCTTGTTTGTCTCGCCGCCGCGCTGTTCGTAGTCTTTCCGGGCCGACAATCGGCAAGCCCATTGGTGAACGATGAGATGTTGAATCAGTTGAGGACACAGTACTCGGAACAGGCCTTCCGCCGGGGCGAGGCTATCAATAAACTTCTGGTCGAGCTCGAGGGACAGGAAATAAACCGTCAACTGGCCGAGGTTAACCGGTTTTTCAACCAGTTCGAGTACCAGGAAGATCATGTACAGTGGGGCGAAAAAGATTACTGGGCCACCCCCAACGAGTTTCTCGGCACCCGCAAAGGTGATTGCGAGGATTTCGTGATAGCCAAGTACTTTGCGCTACGGAAACTGGGCGTACCCGATGAGCGTCTCTACCTGACTTACGTCAAGGCCCTCAAACAGAACGTTGCGCACATGGTGCTGAGCTATTTTCCGACGCCTTCCAGCATCCCGCAGATTCTGGACAATTATGATCCGAGGATCGTCAGGGCCGACAAGCGCAGGGATTTGTTGCCGGTTTACAGTTTTAACGCAAGATCGCTATTTCTCAGCAACGCGTCGGCAGGACTCGGGAAGTCGCTACCCACCAACAAAATCAAAAATAGCAAGTGGAAAAAACTGCTGGCCGATATTCAAAAGGAAAAGCAATGACCTTATTCAAGCAAATCGCACTACTGGTATCGACGGTATTCCTGATTCTGCTGTCGATAATCGTGTTCAATGATTTATCGCGTACCGGAAACTTTCAGCAGGGGCAGTTGCGCACCACCGCCCAGGACATGGCAACTACCCTGGGTATCGCCATCAGCAACCTGCCCGACGGTGACGACCAGGCCACGCTCGAAGTTTTATTCAACGCGGTGTTCGACAGCGGGTATTACACGAGTATCGAACTTGTCGGCGTCGACGGGCAAACCATCCATCGGAAAGGCCAGGAACTCGATGTCGAAGGCGTTCCCGCGTGGTTCATTGCGATGGTACCGCTGGAATCCGCACAAGGCTCGACCCAGGTCATGAAGGGCTGGATCCAGCTCGGCCAACTGAACCTGGAAGTACATCCCGGGTTCGCTTACAGCAATATGTACCAGGCTCTGGTATCGGCGCTGCGCTGGTTCGCGCTGATTTTCGTGGTTTCGATGGTGCTGCTGTGGCTGGTGCTGCGCTACCTGCTCGAACCCCTGCAACGCGTCAAGGACCAGGCCGATGCAATTCACAACAACCAGTTCGTCCAGCAGCAGAAAATTCCCGCCACGCTGGAGCTGAAACGCGTGGTTGAAGCCATGAACCTGATGGTGTCCAAGGTCCAGGGGATATTCGATGACCAGGAAAAGACCCTGTCGCGCTACCAGAAACTCCTTTACCGGGACAAGCTTACCAATCTCGGCAACCGCCTCTACCTGCTCGATCAGCTACAACAATCCATGTCCGAGGAATCGGGCTTGCACGGCTGCATGGCGATCATCAAAATCGTCGACTTCGAACAGTTTCGAGACAAGTACGGATACGAAGTTTCGGACAATTTAATCAGGATTATCGCGGATATGCTGCGCCAGGAACACGCCGGCCAGCGCGCAGACCGCGTGTCGCGCTTCAACGAGGACGAGTTTGCCTTTATGAGCGCGGCGGGTGAAACCGAGGCAACCGGTTTTCTCCGCAGCCTGTTCGATGCGTTCCAGGATCTTGCGCAACGCGAACCCGATTTGAACGACATAACTTTGCTGGCCGGAATCTGCGATCTCGAGATCGGTGGAGAAATCGGCAATATCCTGTCCAGCATCGATTATTGCCTGTCCAGGGCGAACACCAACGGCCCGTTTTCGATCGAGCATCAAATGTCCAGCAACCTCGATTTGCCCCGGGGCAAGATGCAGTGGCGCAGCTGGCTCGAATCCCTGCTGCAGGCGAAGCAATTGTTCCTGGTCGGGCAGCTGGCGATCAGCAACGAACGCATCCCTGTCCAACGCGAGCTGTTTATCCGGGCCCGTAACGAGCAGGGTCAGATCGTGCCGGCCTCCGCGTTTATGCCAATGGCCGCCAGTCTC
>JAOTUD010000214.1 GCA_029864065.1 Gammaproteobacteria bacterium
AGTAATCGCGTTTCTCGAAGGAAAGCGTCACTTTTCTATCGCCGTTCTGGTACCTGACGGGGTAGCCTTTGACCCCGGTATCGCCGCCGAGCAGGTACTGATCGACAGGTTCCGAAACCCTTGCCGCCTCGAAAGTGGCGCTTACCAGGTAGGCGTGGTCGGGATCCCGGTAATGGTACATCCTGCCGCCCAGGTTGAAATTGCCGGTGCCTTCCACGCTGCTGTTGGATTCGTAACCGAGCCCCAGGTCGAAAAAGGCGAAGGTCTGAGCCCCCAGCGAACTGCCGACGCCATAATTGAGGCCGAACACGAACCCTTCCCTGGTGGTGCCAAAGGCCTCGTCTTTCCAGCCTAGCCTGAGCGACAGGCTGTCTCCGATCGCGAGATCCTCGGTTACGCCCATGAAGCGAAAGTTGGTCAATTGCAGGTAGTTTTCTTTTAAATACGTGTAGGTCACGAACGGAAAGCGGGTCACTTCGGATTTCGATACAGCCGAGGTCGGGAAGTCGTCCGTGGCAAAATAATCCGTTTCTGACATTTCCCAGCCCAGGCCCCATCGTGTTACCGCGGCATCGATCAGTCCCTCCGACCATTGGTACGAAAACTGGAACAGCGCCGTGTCCTGGCCGACCTTGTCGACGATGACGCCGGCGTCGTAAACCGGGGTCTCGTACACACGCGAGCTCAGCGTGATAGACCAGGCATTGGTCGAGTCGAGCTGTACGAACGGTCGCGACAGATCCAGGTTGTACAGGTGCCCATCGCTGTTGTCGCCCAGCGCCAGCTCCAGTCGCTTGCGGTTGCCGAACCAGTCGCTGTCGCGAAAGGAAAGAATATTCTGTTCACGGTCCTCGTCGGTATCCCTTTCGAGCTTGACGCCGATACCCCTGCCCAGCAGGTTGGCCTCCTCGATCTTGAAAGCGGTGCGCGTTTCGCCACCGGTGCTGTTTGCCGACAAGCCCCCGGTCAGGGTCCAGTTATCGGTCGATACGACCCGCAACCTGACGCCTTCGCCGCAGACGACCTCGGGCTTGATCTCGGCATCGTGCAGGTAATCCTGCGCGCGCAGCAGGCGCTCGTTTTCCTGTATCACCTTTTCCAAATAGGTGTCCTCGGGATTCACCAGCAGCATGCCCTCGATGGTTTCTTTTCGGGTCGGGATGTGCAGCAGGTTCAACATGCGGTGGATCCACAGGTTTTGCTCGGGCACTTCGGGATCGAAAATATTCTCGTTCTCGATCGTGATACTGGTAATGGGTAAGCCTTCCAGCGATTGATCGTGGTGACTGCACTCCTGGGCCAGCGATGGGTTCGCCGCCGCCAGCAGCAGGCAGGCCAAACCAGGCGCCAGCATGCTCCCGCGATGCCTGGTACGCATCGCTATCCTGGCCGATGCCGCCGGTTTGCGCCTGCCCGCCAGGAGCCGGTATCGGTAAGTCACAACCGGTGTCAGAGCCGCGACGGCGTCGCTGAATCCGCGCCAGGGTATAACCGGGTGGCATGGATCGAAGGGTTGCGGGGGGCGGAGTTCCGGACAAAACCCGAGCGAGACGGCCTCGCGCAAAATGCAGCCGAGAGCTCGATAGCCCGGGTTGGATTTTTTAACCGGATCGATGTTTCGTTTACCGGCAGAAGAATGACCAAACTGCGTAAATCCTTATTGTGGTTAATATTCTCCGGAAGGCCTGCTTCAATGGTAAAAATCCGGAACCGTGATTCTAATAGGCCTGATCAAGGCATTTCGATACGGGCATATGCCCGGGACCTCGGGTACATATGCCCATGGCAGGTAATTATAACGAGTCAGGCGGCCAGGCGGTCGGTTAGCGTGGCGAAACATACCGCCGGGAACCCGTTGCGGTGAGCGGACCCGACCCGAGGGAACATGGCCCGTATGCGGGGCGGAATTCACGTCAGGTCCTGCCAGCAAATGAATACCGGGTTCATGATCCTGGTAAGCACCGAGTCATGCCTGGCTTCACCTGGTTCGACGTGTTTCAGGATATGCGCATAGGCCGCATCGACCTGCTCCCGGTCTCGAAACGACATGACTACGAAATGCTCCTGCGCTCTTTCATCGCCGGTATCCATCGGTGTATCGTCCTGGCGTCGGCCGATCGGCCCGGTACTCTCTCTACCAGGTCGATACCGTTCATCTCGCTGCAGAACGTGCTGTAGGCCGACTGGACGGCGGCGATGTCTTCACCGGGTTTGAGATCGAAACACGAGAGCATATGAAACACGGTTTTACCTGGCTAACAATCGAATACAGGAATTATAATCTACAACACCGGGTTTACGCCTCCTCGAAGAACACCCGGTCATACCTGATGCGGTGATCGGGATCCACCTCGGTATCGAGTTCGCGCGCGTAGCGATGACCGGCAAAAACGGCGCCGGCGATGATCGACGGCGCTTCGCAGTCGCCGATACGCGTGAGCGAGACCGCTTTGGTTGCGTCTCCGGCCGCGATACGTCGTTGCAGGTCACGGTATAGCCCGTCGTCGGGAGATCGCATGGTTACCGTCACGACGGCCTCGGCCGCGATGCTTTTCTGTGCGCCGCTATAAATACATTCGACCCGGGCCGCCCGTCCATCGAAAGACTTCAAGCCATAGGCGGTGATAATTTCGACGCCGACCTCGAGCAGTCGCCGATGAACGCGCGGCTGTTCGGTGGTGTGGCTGCCCCAGGCGGATACCCTGGTTTCCGGCGTGACCAGGGTGACCGGTATGCCGATCGATCGCAACAATTCGGCGAGTACGCTGCCCATGTAGTAATGGTCATCGTCGTAAATGATCACCGCTCCCCCGGGCAGGCGCCCCGCCATGATATCGTCAGGCGTGAAAATGCGCTCGCGCGGGCCCAGTTCGGTCAATGCCGTTTGGTTAAACAATCCGCGACCGTCCGCATGCCAGCGGGCCCCCGTTGCGATGACGATATGCTCCGCCTCGATCGCGAGTACATCTGCAGCGTCCATGCGGTTGTCGAGATAGACGTCGACGTTCGGCAGCGACTGGATTTCCTGTACCCGGTAATTGCGTACCCGCACCCATTCGCCGAGACCCGGCAGCGCCGATTCGCGCGTAACGCGGCCGCCGAGCCTGTGCTCGGCCTCGGCCAGCATTACCCGGTAACCACGGCGGCCCAGCGCCCGCGTCGCCTCGAGCCCGGCGGGTCCGGCGCCGACCACCAGCACGGTCGAATCCGAACCCCGGGGCGCGATTTTTTCCGGATGCCAGCCGCGCCTCCATTCCTCGCTGATGGTCGGATTCTGGGTGCAGCGGATTGGCGTAGCCTTGCTGTCGCCGGTATAGCAGATGTTGCAACCGATGCATTCGCGGATTTCATCGATGCGCCCCTCCTCGATTTTCCTCGGCAGGAACGGGTCCGCGATCGAGGGTCTTGCCGCGCCGATGAAATCGACGATGCCGCGCTTTACCTGCGAGACCATCGTGTCGGGCGAGGTAAACCGCCCCACCGTCACCACGGGTTTGCTGGTAATCGATTTGACGTAGGACATGTAGGCTTCGAGCGCGCCTTCCCTGACGAAACGCGATACGCCCATTTCGCGCGAGTAGTCGTTGATATTGATATCCCAGAGATCGGGCAGTTCGGCCAGCATTTCGAGCATTTCCCGGTGCTCGCCGATGACCGGCTCGCCGTCGGCGCCGCCGCCCTCGTCGGCGCTAAAGCGCACCGCGACCGCGCAGCTGTCTCCCACCGCGTCCCGGGTTTCCTCGATCAGCTCGCGCACCAGCCGCACCCGGTTTTCCAGCGAACCGCCGTACTCGTCGCTGCGCGTATTGGTGCGCGCCGACAGGAAATGCGACAGCAGGTAGTCGTGGGTGGCGTATACATAAACGATGTCGAAGCCGGCGGCCCTGGCGCGTAGCGCGGCGTCGCGGTGCCAGCGCCGGAGCTCGCGAATGTCCGCCTTGTCCATCGCGCGTGTCTGGTACGGAATGCCCACCACGTTCGGCATCGTCGCGACGTCCATCGCCACTTCGTTGGTAAACAGGTTTGCCGAGCGCGAACCGCCAACCCAGAGTTCGGCGCCGGCCAGCGCGCCGTGTTCGTGCACCAGGTCCGTCATCAGCGAATGCGCCCTGATATCGCCCTGGTCCCACAGCGACGCGTAGGGGTGGGGCAGGTCGTCGGAGGCGGGATGTATCGAGCAGTACTCGGTGCAGACCACGCCCCAGCCGCCCTCGGCCTTGACGCCGCGCAACGCGGCGGCCATGCGCGGCCTGAGCCAGCCGAGGCCGGTGCAGTGGGGCACCTGGTAGAAGCGGTTTTTGGCGGTCACCGGTCCGATCTTTACCGGTTCGAAAAGGATGTCGTAGCGGGGATCCCGGCTCATGCGGCGGCTCCAGATTTGATGGCGCCAGACTACCATTTTTTTAGCGCTGAAATCGAGGTGGAAATAAAGGAAAACCGGTTCGAGGCGAAATCCCCGCGGCTTTCTGCCGGAGAACGGGTGGCGGCGTCGAATCGAGAATTATCTGCATTACCTGTGCCGGGTCGGCGCCGTTGACGGTATCATGGGAGATCGATGTTTGCATCCGGGATTCGAGTGAGTACCAGCTCCGCAACAGGCGCACCAGAGTTTGCCACCGACGGTCACGGCTGGGCCGAGCTGCTGCCTGCGCGTCAGCCGACGCCACCGTTGCGCGGCTCCCATCGCGTGCCCTGGGTCGTGGTGGGCGCAGGCCTGACCGGGCTGGCCTGTTCGCGCCGGCTCGGCGAACTGCATCCGGATCAGGAAATCATGTTGCTCGACGCGCGCCAGGTCGGGCAGGCCGCTTCGGGGCGCAATTCGGGCTTCGTCGTCGCCACCAGCCAGTTTGCGGGGGGAGTGGTGCCCGGGCAGCTAGATAACTATCGGCGCGTCAACCGCATCAATCGCCGCGGTCTCGACCTGCTGAGCTCGCTGGTCGCCGATCATGCGATCGATTGCCAGTGGCGCCGCGAGGGTTTTTACCATACCGCCGCCGACGCGGCCGCGATGGCCGAGTACCATCGCTTCGTGCACTACCTCGATACCCTCGAAGTCGATTACCAGGCGCTCGACGGCGACGAACTGCGCGCGCGACTGGGCACCGCTATTTACCGGGCCGGTATTCTTATCGGCGACGGCGCGCTGGTACAGCCGGCCGCGCTGGTGCGCGGGCTCGCCGACAGCCTGCCCGGCAACGTTAGTCTTCATGAGCAAAGTCCGGTGCTCGGAATCGACCGCGCTAAACCCTCGACGCTGAGGCTCGCGGATGCCGAGGTGAAAGCCGACAGGCTCGTGCTGGCGATGAATTACGAGGTCGCCAGGCTCGGGGTTCTGCGTTCGCGGCTGGTCGGCAGCACGCTGGCAGGCAGCTTCACGCGGGTTTTGACCGAAGCGGAGCTGGCCAGTCTCGGCAGCCTCGGCGAGTGGGGCGCCATCTCTTTGCACAGCGGCGGCGCAACCCTGCGGCTGACGCGGGATCACCGAATCAGCATCCGCAATACGGCGGAATACCATGGCTCGAAGCTGCTGTGCGACGACGAACTGGCGCGTCGACAGCCGGTGCATCGCGCCGCGTTCGAAAAACGCTTTCCGCAGCTGGCCCAGGTGCCGTTCGAGTTCGCCTGGTCGGGGGTCGAGGGAATCTCGCGCAACGGCACCAATTTCTTCGGCCGGCAGCAGGACAACATCTACTTTGCCGGCGGTTATAACGGTTCCGGCGTAAGTCGCGGGACCGCTTTCGGCACCGCCATCGCGGACTATGCCAGCGGCGAGGACTCGCCAACGGTGAGCGACTGCCTGGCCTGTGCCCCGGGCGCCTGGCTGCCGCCGCGGCCATTGCTCGATATC
>JAOTUD010000215.1 GCA_029864065.1 Gammaproteobacteria bacterium
GCGCCTGCTGAACCTGAGGGAGATACTGCAGGCGTTCATCCTGCATCGTCGCGAGGTCGTTACGCGCAGGACCATTTTCGATTTGCGCAAGGCGCGCGATCGCGCCCATTTGCTCGAGGGCCTCGCGGTCGCGCTGTCCAACATCGACGAAATCATCGAGATGATCCGGAAATCGTCGAGCCCGGCGGTGGCCAAGGCCGGCCTGCTGGAGCGGCCGTGGGCGCCGGGCGTGGTGCTGGAAATGCTGCAGCGCGCCGGCTCCGAAGCGTCGAAACCGGAAGGCATCGCCGAAAATTTCGGACTGGTCGGCGATCGTTACCATTTGACCGAGAAGCAGGCGCAGGCCATTCTCGATCTGCGTCTGCACAAGCTGACCGGGCTCGAGCAGGACAAGATTATTTCCGAGTACCGCGAGATTCTCGAGAAAATCGAGGACCTGCTCGACATCCTCAACCGTGACGAGCGCCTCAAGCAGGAAATCCGGCGCGAACTCGAGGAGATCAGGGAAGAGTTTGCCGACCCGCGGCGCACCGAAATCATCGTCGACCATTCCGACCTGACGGTCGAGGATCTGATCAGCGAGGAAGACGTGGTCGTCACGATTTCTCATCTCGGCTATGCCAAGGCGCAACCCCTCGAATCCTACTCGGCGCAACGCCGCGGCGGTCGGGGCAAGGCAGCCACCAAAGTCAAGGACGAAGACTTTGTCGAACAAATGTTCGCGGCCTCGACGCATGACATGCTGCTGTGTTTCTCGACGCGCGGCAAGGTTTACTGGCAGAAGGTGTACCAGCTGCCGATCGGCAGCCGCACGTCGCGCGGCCGCCCCATGGTCAACCTGCTGCCGCTCGAGGAAAACGAGCGCATTACCGCGATTCTGCCGGTGCGCGATTACCCCGAAGACCAGTTCATTTTCTTTGCCACCGCGAGCGGCAAGGTCAAGCGCACCCCGCTGTCGAATTTTTCACGGCCGCGCGCCAACGGCATTATTGCGCTCGACCTGCGCGACGAGGATAACCTGATCGGCGTGCAGTTGACCGACGGCAAGTCGGACCTGTTGATGTTCACCAGCGCCGGCAAGGGAATCCGCATCGACGAAAACGACGTACGCGCGATGGGCAGAACCGCGGCCGGCGTACGCGGCATCAGGATAAAAGGCGAGGACGAGGTGATCTCGCTGATCGCCGTCGATTCCGACGAAGGGCAGATCCTGTTCGCAACCGAACACGGCTATGGCAAGCGTACCCGGGTGAGCGATTTTTCGGTGCAGGGCAGGGGCGGCCAGGGCGTGATTTCGATCCAGACCTCGAAACGAAACGGACGTGTCATCGGCGCTATTCATACCTTCGGTGACGAAGAGATCATGCTAATCAGCAACAGCGGTACGCTGGTGCGCACCCCGGCGCAGGATATCTCGATCCTGGGTCGCAATACCCAGGGCGTCACCCTGATTCGGCTCGGTGAAAACGAGCAACTGGTGCAGATCGAATCCGTTGCCGCAAGTGTCGACGACAACGACGCCGCCGATGACTGATCAAACGACGAGCGACGAAGCCCTCGAAAAGCTGCGCCAGCAGATCGATGCGATCGACGACCAGCTGCTCGACCTGTTCAACCGCCGGGCCCGCCGCGCGGTCGAGGTGGCCGAAGTAAAACGCGAGGCTAGCGGCGGCGGCGAAGACCACATCAATTTCTTTCGGCCGGATCGCGAGGCGCAGGTCATCAAGCGCATTAAATCGCTGAACCAGGGGCCGCTCAGCGATGACGAGGTCGGGCGACTGATTCGTGAAGTCATGTCCGCCTGCCTGGCGCTGGAGCAGCCCCTGAAAATTGCCTACCTCGGACCGGAGGGAACCTTTACCCAGAGCGCGGCGCTCAAGCATTTCGGCCACTCGGTAACGACGGTGCCGATGAGCAGCATTCCCGACGTATTCAACTCGGTCGATTCCGGGCATGCGGACTACGGCCTGGTGCCGGTAGAGAATTCGACCGAGGGGGTCATTAGCCACACCCTCGACATGTTTATCGAATCGAATCTCAAGGTTTGCGGCGAGGTGGAAATCCGGGTTCATCATCACCTGGCTTCCAGATCCCAGGACCTCGGCAAGATAAAGCACATTTATTCGCATCAGCAGTCTTTCGCGCAGTGCCGGCGCTGGCTCGATCAGAATTTTCCGGGAATCGAGCGCATTCCGGTCAGCAGCAACGCCGAGGCGGCGCGGCTCGCCAGCAGCGAACAGAATGCCGCGGCCATCTGCGGATTGCCGGCGGTTGAAATATTCAATCTCAAGATCTGTTACGAGAATATCGAGGACCTGCCCGACAACACGACGCGATTCGTGATCATCGGCAAGCAGGACGTCGACCCCAGCGGCAACGACAAGACGTCGCTGCTGATTTCGACGCGCAACCAGCCAGGCGCGCTGCTGGGACTGTTGCAACCGCTCGCCGATCACGGCATCAGCATGAACAAAATCGAGTCGCGTCCCGCGCAGGGACACAAGTGGGCCTACGTATTCTTCGTCGACGTCGATGGGCATCAGCGCGATCCGAATGTTATCGAGGCTTTAAATGAGCTGAAACAACAGGCTTCATTGTTTAAGATACTGGGTTCTTATCCAAAAGCCTCGCTCTAATGTCTGTCATCGATTCCGCGCTGGTGCAAATCAAGCAACTGCACCCTTATTCCCCCGGCAAACCAATCGAGGAACTCGAGCGCGAGCTGGGTATCAGCAACGTCATCAAGCTCGCCTCCAACGAGAATCCGCTGGGCTGTTCCCCGCTGGCCAGGCAGGTGCTGGAAAGCGCCAGCGAGCATATCGAACTGTATCCGGACGCGAATGCCTACTACCTGAAGCAGGCGCTCGCGCGCAAACTCGGCATCGGCGAAAACCAGGTTACCATCGGTAATGGCTCCAACGATGTTCTGGACCTGATTGCGCGCAGTTTTCTCGATCGCGACACCGAGGCCATCTTTTCGCAATACGCGTTCATGGTCTACGCGATGGTGACCCAGGCCTGCGGCGCCAGCGCCCGGGTTGCCGCCGCCATGGACGCAAGCCGGGAAACGCCCTACGGCCACGACCTCGACGCCATGCACGGGCTGATATCGAGCAGCACGCGCATCATTTTTATCGCCAACCCGAACAATCCTACTGGCACCTGGCTCGACGCCGACGAACTGGAATATTTCCTCGAGCGGGTTCCGGATCGCATTGCGGTCGTCATCGACGAGGCCTACTTCGAGTACGTCGACAATAAGCGGTATCCGAACGCGCTGCAGTGGCTGACGCGCTTTCCCAACCTGATCGTAACGCGCACCTTTTCGAAGATATACGGGCTAGCCGGGTTGCGTATCGGCTACTCGGTATCCAGCCCCGAGTTATGCGATTTGTTCAATCGCGTCAGGCAGCCGTTCAACGGCAACAGCCTCGGTCTTGCCGCGGCCCGGGCCGCGCTCGACGATGACGACTTCGTCGTGCGCAGCCGGCTTTGCAACCAGCAGGGTTTACAGTCGATGCGGCAATGGCTCGACCAGCGCGGCATCGAATACATACCGTCGGCAGGAAATTTCCTGACGGTACGCTTCGGCGAGTCCAGCGCGCGCGTTTACCAGTCGCTGCTCGAACGCGGCGTCATCGTCAGGCCGATTGCCAATTACGATATGCCTCATTTCCTGCGCATCAGCGCGGGCACCGAGGCGCAGCTGGCGCGGATGTACGAGGTGCTGGGAGAGGTATTGTGATAGGCAGACTCGCGATCATCGGTGTCGGCCTGATCGGCAGTTCATTGTCGCTGGCGCTGAAGCAGGCCAACGCGGTCGGCCCGGTAGTCGGCTACGGGCGCAACCGGAAAAACCTCGAAAAGGGTGTAGAGCTTGGCGTTATCGACAGCTTCGGGACCAGCATCGCCGAAACCGTGCGCGCTGCCGACGTCATCGTCGTCGCCGTCCCTCTCGGCGCAATGCGGCCGGTTTTCGCCGAACTGAAAGCAGTCGTCGGCAAGGCCGCCGTCATTACCGATGTCGGCAGCGCCAAGGGTTCTGTTGTCGCCGCGGCGCAAGCCGAGCTCGGTGACCTGATGCCAAGGTTCGTACCAGGGCATCCAATTGCCGGTACCGAGAAGAGCGGGGTCGAGGCCGGTTTCGCCAGCCTGTACCAGAGTCGGCGCGTAATCCTGACGCCACTGAAGGAAACCGCGCAGGACGCGACCGCGACGATAGATCGGATGTGGCGGCACTGCGGCGCCGTAATCGAGTACCTCAGCGTCGAGCATCACGACAAGGTGCTTGCCGCGACCTCGCATCTTCCGCATATGCTCGCCTACGCCCTGGTGCATCATTTGTCGAATCTCAACGAACACGATGAGATTTTTCGTTACGCCGCCGGCGGCTTTCGGGATTTTACGCGCATCGCGTCAAGCGATCCGGTGATGTGGCGCGATGTCTGCCTGTCGAACGGCGAGGCCCTGGTCGAACTGATCGAACAGTACCAGCATGAACTCGAGCGAATTTCCGCGGCGATTAGCGCCGGCGATGCCGACGAACTGCTCAAGCTGTTTGGCAGGGCGAAAACGGAACGTGATTCGCTGATCGGGAATTGCTGATGACGCGCTTCATCTGCAGCCCCGGCGGCAATGTCAACGGCAGGATTCGCGTCCCCGGCGACAAATCGATATCCCACCGTTCGATTATCCTGTCGTCGATCGCCACCGGCGTTAGCCGTATTTCCGGTTTCCTGCAGGGCGAGGACAGCCTCAAAACGCTCGAAGCATTTCGGCAAATGGGTGTATCGATAGCGCGCGACGGCGACCGGGTCGAAGTCGTCGGCGCCGGGCTGCACGGGCTCGAGCAACCGGCGACCGACCTCGATATGGGCAATTCCGGCACCGCGATGCGCCTGTTGCTCGGATTGCTGGCCGGGCAAAGCTTCGATTCGCGACTGATCGGCGACAGCTCGCTGTCGTCGCGGCCAATGCAGCGCGTCATCGATCCGCTGCGATTGATGGGGGCGGTGATAGAAAGCGAGATTGGCGGGCGCGCGCCGTTGCAGATCAGGGGCGGCCAGGCGCTGCAAGCGATCGTATACGAAATGCCGGTTGCCTCGGCCCAGGTCAAGTCCTGTTTGCTGCTCGCCGGCCTTTATGCGCAAGGCGAGACCATTGTGCATGAACCGGCGCCGACGCGCGATCATAGCGAGCGCATGCTGCGTGGATTTGGCTGCGACGTGGTCTCCAACGCCGGTGAAATCCGCATCGCCGGAGGACAGCAATTAAGCGCCTGCGAAGTGGACGTGCCGGCCGATGTATCGTCTGCCGCGTTTTTCATGGTTGCGGCTTCGATAGCGGCGCAAAGCGATATTACGTTGCAACATGTCGGCATAAACCCGACGCGCACCGGCGTCATCGATATTCTGAGGCTCATGGGCGCGAGGATCGAGTTGTCGAATCGACGCGAGATCGGAGGCGAGCCGGTCGCCGATATCAGGATTCGCAGCGCTGACCTGACCGGGATAGACATCCCGCGGCACCTGGTCCCGCTCGCGATCGACGAGTTTCCGGTCCTGTTCGTCGCGGCGGCCTGCGCCGACGGCGTCACCCGCCTGAGTGGCGCCGAAGAGCTGCGCGTCAAGGAAAGCGATCGCATCCAGGTCATGGCCGACGGCCTGCGCATCCTGGGTATTCAGAACGAAGTACAACACGACGGGATCGTAATCCATGGCGGCAGGCTCGCAGGTGGCGCCGTCGATTCGCGGGGCGATCATCGCATCGCGATGGCGTTCAGCGTCGCGTCGCTGGCGGCCAGCGCCGAGATTGGCATCGATGAC
>JAOTUD010000216.1 GCA_029864065.1 Gammaproteobacteria bacterium
GCTCGCGCATTACCGCGAAGACGCGTGCGCTGGTCGTGATCAACCCGAATAATCCGACCGGCGCTGTTTACGAAAAGGCGATGCTGGAAGGGCTGATCGAGATCGCCGCCGAATTCGACCTGGTGCTGCTCGCCGATGAAATCTACGACAAGATCGTCTACGACGATGCGCGGTACATTCCGCTGTCCTCGCTCGCGCCGGACAACCAGTTGGTGCTCACGTTCAGTGGTCTGTCGAAGTCTTACCGGGTCGCGGGATTTCGCAGCGGCTGGCTTCTGGTCAGCGGTGCGAAGCTGCGCGCGCAGGATTACATCGAGGGCCTGGATATCCTCGTGTCGATGCGCCTGTGCGCCAACGTGCCCGCGCAGCATGCGATACAGACCGCGCTCGGCGGCTACCAGAGTATCGATGACCTGGTCGCGCCCGGCGGGCGACTACACGAGCAGCGCGACCGCGCCTGGGAATTACTCAACGGCGTCGACGGTCTCAGCTGCGTAAAACCGAGGGGCGCGCTCTACCTGTTCCCGAAGATCGACCTGCGCAAGTTCAATATTCGCGACGACCAGAAATTCGTTCTCGATCTGCTGATCAGCCACAAAGTTCTGGTCGTTCAGGGGACGGGTTTCAACTGGCCCGAGCCGGATCATTTCCGCGTGGTGTTTCTGCCGCACATCGAAGACCTAGAGGAATCCATCGGGCGGATCGAACACTTCCTGTCCACCTACCGGCAATAGCTAAGGAAATGGTGACGGAGGGATTATAGATTGGTCCCTTCGTCACCTTTTTCCTTTATTAGTCTTTCCTGCTACCTGATTGATCAGGCGACCGTCAGGGCCCGTATCATGTTGGTGCTGCCGGCCTGGCGCGACGGGCCCGCGGTCAATATCACCAGGTCTCCGGTTTTGACACAGCCGAGTTTTTTTGCGGTCTCGATCGCAAATGCGAGGCGCTCCTCGTCGGAGTCGGCCCCGGTATAAAGAAAACCGTAAATGCCCCAGCTCATCGCGAGACGGTGTACCACTTCCGTCGTGAAAGTAATCGCGATGATCGGGCAATCCGGTCGATACTTGGAAACCAGGCGCGCCGAGAAACCGGTTTCGGTCATGACCATGATTGCGGCCGAGTTCAGGTGATTGGCCATCGTGATGACAGCCTGCGCCACCGCTTCGGTCACTTCGTTCGAGGGATGCGGCTTGATTTGCTGCAGCGTGCCGAATTCGTGCAGGCTTTGCTCGGCTTCCAGCGCCAGGCTCACCATGGTCCTGACCGTTTCTACCGGGCGCGAGCCGGAGGCCGTTTCCCCGGAAAGCATAACCGCCGAACTGCCGTCGAAGATCGCGTTGGCGACATCGCTGGCTTCCGCGCGGGTCGGTCTCGGATTTCGTTCCATCGAATCGAGCATTTGCGTGGCGGTAATCACGGGTTTGCCATTGGAGACCGTCGCGCGAATGATGCGTTTCTGAATCGTGGGGCCCTCGCCCATGCTCAATTCCACCCCGAGGTCTCCGCGCGCGACCATGATGCCGTCGGCGGCGTCGATGATCTCCTCGATGTTTGCGACCCCCTGGCGGTTCTCGATCTTGGCGATGATCGGAATTTCGGCGCCGAACTGGTGTAGTTGCGCACGTATGCCGTGTACTTCCTCCGCGTTGCGGACGAAGGAAGCCGCGATGAAGTCGACGCCCTGTGCGCCAGCAAATTTCAGTTCGCGCGCAGTGTCGTAGTCGATGTCGTCGAGCGCGGCGGCCGTATCCGGCAGGTTGACGCCCTTGTTGTTGCGCAATACGCCCCCGGTTACGATCCGGCAATGAACCCGACCCTCCTCGACCGCTTCGACGCGCAGTTCGAGCTGCCCATCGTCGATCAGAATGCGATGCCCGGGCTGCACGTGTCGATCAAGGCCCTTGAGCGAGATGGCAACACCGGATTCGTCACCGATACGATCGTCAGCATACAGCGTGAACGGCTGAGCCGCATCCAGCAACACCTGGTCGTTCTGGACCTTGCCGCTGCGTATTTCGCGCCCCCGGGTATCGACCATGACCGCGACGATGGCGCCGCATTCGGCGGCGGCCTCGCGAATCCTCGTGACGGTCAGGGCGTGGGATTCTTCATCGCCATGCGACATGTTGAGCCGTGCCACGTTCATGCCGGCCTCTATCATCGCCTTTAATGTCGGCGTGGTATTACAGGCGGGTCCGATCGTGGCTATGACCTTGGTCTTTCTGAACTTCTTACGGGTACCCAGGGCGATCCTCGGATATCAGGGAAAACCCGGTCATTATAATCTTGTTCAACAGGAAAAGGCGACAGAGGGGTTATTTTTTAATTCCTCCATCACCTTGAAGGAAATGACTTCTGAATTGAAATAATGCCTTAGGTTTGGCGGAAGCTGGTGCTTGCAATACCTTAACCGCATCTTCCCGAAAGTACGCCCTCGCGAGCAGGGGTGATGCAGGACCAATGATAACTGAAGCGTGCCTTCTGGCCGCAGAGGGACATGGCAAAAAGGGAAAAGGTGACCCTGTCTCGTTCTTTTCATCTGGCACGCGCGAGCTAAATCAGGTTTTTCGCTAGCTTAAGTGCTTGGCGAAAAACTCGAGCGTGCGCGACCAGGCGAGTTCGGCGGCCGCCTCGTCATAGCGTCCGGTGGAATCGTTGTGGAACCCGTGTTGTACCCCGGGATAGACGAACGCCTGGTAAGTGACCTTTTTCTGCTGCAGCAGCTTTTCATAGTCCGGCCAGGTCGCGTTGACGCGCTGGTCGAGTTCGGCGAACTGCAGCATCAGCGGTCCGCGGATGTTGCCAACCACATCGGCTTGCGCGGGCGTGCCGTAGAAGGGCACCGCGGCGTCGACCAGGTCGGGCAGGGTCGCGGCGAGCATGTTGGTAATGTAGCCGCCGAAGCAAAATCCGACCACGCCGAGTTTGCCGTTGCCGAGTTCATGATCGTGCAGGAATTTCGCCGCGGCGATGAAATCCTGCTCGATGCGTGCGCGCTCGAGCGAGCGCTGCATTTCCTTGCCCGCGTCGTCGTTGCCCGGGTAGCCGCCCAGCGAATGCAGCGCATCCGGCGCGAACGCGAGGTAACCCCGCTTGGCGAGTCGCCGCGCGACGTCCTCGATATAGGGATTGAGGCCTCGATTCTCGTGCGCTACCAGCACCGCCGGCCCCTTGCCTTCGCGCTTACCGGGCCGGACCAGGTAGCCACGGCCTTCGAGGTGCCCGTCGGGCGATGCGAAGGTCTGGTAGCTCGCGAGGATATCGGGATCATTGAAAGAGACCTGTTCGGCGAGCGCGTAGTCTGGCATCAGCGCGCCGGTCAAAACGCTCATGCTCAGGCCAACGCCGGTCAGGGTCGCGAGCCTTGCCATGAACCTGCGCCGGTCGATGTCGCCGTGCGCGTATTCGTCGTACCAGTCGAAGGCTTCCTGGGGAATCTTGATCGGCTTTGTAGCGGACATGTTGACCTCCTTGATAGATCGATTTGCGGCGTAATCATACGCCTGCGCCCCGGCCTTTGACTAGCCAAATTCGGTGCGTCAATATCGGCGCGCCTGCGCTTATTTGAACTCCGCGAGCCGCAGGGACGCATGGTACTGAACTGCAAAGATGGAATTTCGTCAATGTTGACAATTGCCCTGGCTCAACCTTTTCGCTCGGTCGACTGCACCGCTGGCGGCGTCGGGATGCGGGGCGCTCGGGCTGGAACGCCCGACGCGGAGGATCGGCACCTCGGGCCGGGCGTTACGCCGGCTATTTCGCCGATCCTGGGGTCCGGGATGCTGCCGTGCCCCCCTGGCCCGATAAGGTCCGGGCATAATGTAGAGACCTCGGCATACCCGCGGTAGTTGAGAAATTCTGGTGGTAGTTGATGTTTCGAATGACAAAGGGGAGAGGGGCAGTTACAAATGAAAATAAGAGTCAGTGTCACATACTCCTTTTACACCCGGGTAAAATAGCGATCAATCGACACCAATCACTTTGATCATTACACTTGGGCATAATGTTTTTTAATGTGCATATCAAGGAAATGGAAGCGGCAATACGTCGTTATGAATCGTTGTCAGATGGTATTGGAATGGTTTGTATCGGTGATCTGGAAATTCTTGTCCCGGACCATCCATTCTGGAAAAAATTTGCTCGAGGCTGGGAGCCTGATACCGAGCGCATCTATCGAAATCTGGTGAAGCCAGGATCTGTTGTCCTCGATGTTGGCGCCTGGATTGGCCCCACGCTGGTGTTCGCCTTACTTGCCGGTGTTTCAAGAATTATTGCGCTGGAACCGAATCCAGACAGTTATCTGCGATTAAAAAGAATAATAGAGCTGAATCCGAAGATCGCAGACAGGGTCACGACCATTAATTGTGCGCTACATTCGACATCAGGCAAATTGAAGATGGGAGTCGTGGAAGGTGAATTGGATACCAGCACCTTTGGCATATTAGGAAACAATGTTGAGGTCGACACGATATCTCTTGATAAATTGATGCAGGAGTATCAGCTGGATGATATCGATTTTATCAAGATCGATATTGAGGGCGCTGAAGTGTTATTGCCAGATGAGCTCGAGAGGTTGAGCCGCCGGCCAGGGCGGCTGGTTCATCTCTCGGTTCATGTGCCTTTTTTTCCTGAAACAGCCGATAAGCAACGGTTTGCCAAAAGTTTATCCGGTTTCACGATATACGATGATCGAGGAGAAAAACTGACTGCAAAATCGTTACGCAACCGCTTGCTGTCTTCCGAATCTCACCCTGCCTGGGGCACTCAGCATGGCAATTTCTTTGAGTTATTATTAATCGCTAAACAGAAAAAAGTGTCGGGGTGAATAGTTTTTAATCCCTCCGTCGTCGGAATGCTGACCCTGCTGTCGGAAACGAGCCTGCAGGCGCAGGTATTGATACCGCTGGTCGCGAGCGTGGTGCTCGGCATGGTTTCGTCGACGATCTTGCTGTTGCTGGTGTTGCCCGCCGCCTACGCCATCATCGAGGATCTCGGGATTCGTGAAATCGACGAAGATGAAAGGGAGATCATGGAGCGGGCCGAAGCCTGACCGACGCCGGCGTATCAGCCGCGGGCTTTCATCTTCAGGCCGGGACCGATTTCAGTCGAGAATTGATCGAAAGGCTGCGGCCTGGAGAAATAATACCCCTGAAAGTAATTGCAACGCTTCGCTTTGAGATAATCCAGCTCGGCCTCGGACTCGATACCTTCCGCCACGACCTGCAGGTTCAGTTGCCGCGCCATCACGATGATGGTGTCGACGATAACCGCGTTGTCCGACGAGGACGAGATATCCCTGACGAAGGACTGGTCGATCTTCAACTCGTCGATCGGCAGCCGGTTCAGATAGTTCAGCGACGAGTAACCGGTGCCGAAGTCGTCGACCGAGAAGCTGATGCCGAGCTGTTTCAATTGTTTCATCGTGTCGATGCTGTGCCCGATGTCAGCCATCGCCAGCCCCTCGGTGATTTCGAGCTTGAGTTGCGCGGGGTTGGCGCCGGTCTCGCGCAGAACCTGCTTGAGGTGATCGACAAAGCTGGGATCGCCGAACTGTCTCGGGCTGACGTTAACCGATATCGTCAGCTGCGGCGGCAATGACGACAGGCGCTCGCAGGCCGATTGCAGGATCCAGTCGCCGATCGGGACGATCAGTCCGGTGTGCTCCGCGATATCGATAAACAGGCCGGGGGCCACCACGCCCCTGTCGGGGTGATTCCAGCGCAGCAGGGTTTCGGCGCCGACGACACGACTCTCGCCGTCGTATTGCGCCTGGAAATAAAGCTCGAACTCGCTATCGG
>JAOTUD010000217.1 GCA_029864065.1 Gammaproteobacteria bacterium
GTAACCGGCGCGCGCGGCATAGGGGCCCGACTGCCCGAAGCCGGTGATCGAACAATAGACCAGTCCCGGGTTAACATCCTTCAGGCTGGCGTAGTCGAGACGATACTTCTGCAACCCGCCTACCTTAAAATTTTCGATCAACACGTCGCAATGACAGGCCAGGTCCCGAATCAACGCCTGCCCAGGCGCCTGCGCCATGTCGATACAGACCGATTTCTTGCCGCGATTGGCGGCATGATAATAGGCGGATTCCGTGGTCGGCCGAGCCGCCTCGTCCGGCATGTAGGGCGGCCCCCAGCCGCGGGTATCGTCACCGCTGCCCGGGCGCTCGACCTTGACGACCTCGGCGCCGAGATCGGCCAGCATCTGGCTGGCCCAGGGCCCGGCCAGAATGCGGCTCAGGTCGAGGACCCTGAATCCCGATAACGGTCCCGCCATCTAGAAGAAAGCCTGGATGCCGGTCTGCGCCCGTCCCAGTATCAATGCATGAATATCGTGTGTGCCCTCGTAGGTATTCACCGCCTCGAGGTTCATGACGTGGCGAATCACGTGGTACTCGTCGGATACCCCGTTACCGCCGTGCATGTCTCGCGCGACGCGGGCGATATCGAGCGCCTTGCCGCAGTTGTTGCGCTTCATCAGCGACACCAGTTCCACCGGGCAATTGCCTGCATCCATCAGCCGTCCCATTTGCAGGCAACCCTGCAGACCCAGCGCGATTTCGGTTTGCATATCGGCGAGCTTCTTCTGCACCAGCTGCGCGGCCGCCAGCGGGCGCCCGAACTGGCTGCGGTCGAGCGTGTACTGTCGCGCCGCGTGCCAGCAGAATTCGGCGGCGCCCATGGATCCCCAGGCGATGCCGAAACGAGCGCGGTTGAGGCAACCGAAGGGTCCCTTCAAACCCTCGGCGTCGGGCAACAGGTTTTGCTGCGGAACGAAAACGTCCTGCATGACGATTTCACCGGTAACCGACGCGCGCAGCGAAAACTTTCCTTCGATCTTGGGGGTGGACAGCCCTTCCATGCCGCGTTCGAGAATGAATCCCCGAATCACGCCATCGAGCTTCGCCCAGACCACCATGACATCGGCGATCGGCGAGTTGGTGATCCACATTTTAGCGCCCCTGAGGCGGTAGCCGCCGTCGCTCGCGGTCGCGGTCGTCGTCATGCTGGCCGGATCCGATCCGGCGTCGGGCTCGGTCAAACCAAAGCAGCCCACCAGCTCGCCGGTGGCGAGCCGCGGCAGGTATTTTTGCCGTTGTTCCTCGCTGCCGTAGGCGTAAATCGGGTGCATCACCAGCGATGACTGCACGCTCATCGCCGAGCGGTAACCGCTGTCGACGCGCTCGACCTCGCGCGCCACCAGCCCGTAGGAAACGTAACTGACCCCGGCGCAACCGTAGTCCTCCGGAAGCGTCGCGCCGAGCAGGCCCAGCTCGCCGAATTCGTTCATGATTTCACGATCGAAAACTTCTTCACGGTTGGCCATTTGCACCCGTGGCATCAGCCGTTCCCGGCAATACTCGCGCGCGGCGTCGCGAATCATGCGTTCTTCGTCGTTCAGTTGCTGCTCGAGAAACATCGGATCCTTCCAGTCGAAGGAAACTCTTTTTGCTTGCGTCATGGGGATAGCCGCCTGTTTAATGTGATCACATTTTATCGACCCGGACGCAGATTTCCAGCCAATTCCCCGCGTCCGGCAGATTTTTTTACCGGGCTGCCGCCAGCGGCTAGCGCCGGTCCGCAAACTGCAGCGCCAGCGTACCATAATCGTAATAACCGGCCCGCAGCGCCGACCATTTTTCGCGGTACAGGGATTCGATCGGAAACGGGAAGTCGTCGCGGTTACCGCTGGCGATGGTGTCTGCCAGGTGCTTGCCGATGACCGTACCCGGTCCAATGCCGCGGCCGTTGTATCCGGCCGGGGCGAACACGCCCGGGGCCAGCAATTGCACGCGCAGAATCTTGCTCGAAGTGACGCCGACCTGGCCGCTCCAATGGTATTCCCAGCGCGTCGCGCGCGCCTGCGGAAACAGTCGGTTACGGGTGCGCGTCATCCAGCCCGCCCTGATGCCACGCTGCGTACCCCGCAGTCTGCCGGCGCTGCTCATCACCAGCCGGCCCGAGCGATCGATGCGCGACGAAGTCATCAGCGTTTGCGTATCCCAGAGGCCATGTCGCTCGGGGATGATACCCGCCGCGAGCGCAGGCTCGAGCGCTGCGGTTGCGCATTGAAAGATAAAAACCGGCAGGGTCGACTCGTGCACCCCCTGGCTGTTTTTATCCGCGTAGGCGTTGGTCGCCAGCACCACCTGCTCCGCCACGACCTGGCCGTTCGCGGTAGCCGCCAGCCAGCGGCTGTCGTGCCGTGTCAGGCTTTCAATCGCCGACTCCTGGTAGATGCGCGCACCGGATTCGAGAGCGGCCCTTGCCAGCGAGCGGACATAGTTTAGCGGATGAATCGTCCCCGCGTTCGGATCGAGGATGCCGCCGTGACGATAAACGGGCGATGCGGAGAGCTGGTGGCTGCGCTCGCCACCGATCAGCTCGACTTCCGCTCCCAGTTTTTGCAATTGCCGGCAACGATCCTCGAGATAGCTCATCGCGGCCGCGCTATGCGCAATATTGATAGTGCCGCTGCGGACGGCATCGCACTGCATGCCGAAGCGCTGCACCAGGTCGAACACCAGACGCGGAGAATCGCGCAAGGCCAGGTTGAATTTTTCGCCGGCCGCGGCGCCGATTTTACTGACGACATGGTCGGGATTTTTCCACACGCCGGCATTGACCAGCCCCGCGTTGCGCCCGGAACCGCCGAAACCGATGCTCCTTGCTTCCAGCAATACCACGGCGGCGCCCCGCTGCGCCAGATGCAGGGCCGTCGACAGCCCGGTATACCCGCCGCCGACCACGAGCACGTCTGCCTGCAGTTTTTCCTGCAACCGTTCGCTGACCGGATTCGGAATCGCGGTCGCTGCCCATAGCGAGTTCTCTCCGGTGTCTTGAGGAAGGTGTTCGGGCATAGGATATCTTCGGCCGTGCGACCGAGGAATTGTGCGCGATCCTCGATTTTATTGCTAGCAAAGCCGCCCGAAATCGATAAGAATTCGGCTGTCTGGAGATACTTCCGAGGGATGACGATATGTCGATGTTAAGCGTTGCCGCCACGCAGATGGCCTGCAGCTGGGACCTGCCCGCCAACCTCGAACGCGCCGCAAAGCTGGTCCGTGACGCCGCCGCCAAAGGCGCCCGCGTGATCCTGATCCAGGAACTGTTCGAAACGCCCTATTTCTGTATCGAGCAGAATCCGGCGCATTTCGAACTTGCGACCACCGTCGACGCCAACCCGGCGATCAGGAAATTCCAGTCGCTGGCGCAGGAACTCGACGTGGTGCTGCCCTGCAGCTGGTTCGAGCGCGCCAATCGCGCTTTCTACAATTCGCTGGCAATGATCGACGCCGGCGGATCGATACTCGGTGTTTACCGCAAATCGCATATACCGAACGGGCCCGGGTATCAGGAAAAGAATTATTTCAATCCCGGCGACACCGGCTTCCGCGTCTGGGATACCCGCTACGGCAGGATTGGCGCCGGCATCTGCTGGGATCAATGGTTTCCCGAAGCCGCGCGCAGCATGGCGTTAATGGGCGCCGAGCTGCTGCTTTATCCGACCGCGATCGGTTCCGAACCGCCACCCGCGATAACCCCGGATTCCAGCGCTCACTGGCAACGCACGATGCAGGGACACGCCGCCGCCAACATGATCCCGGTTATTGCGTCGAACCGTATCGGTACCGAACACGCAACCCAGGACAAGGATTTCACGCTGACTTTCTACGGGCATTCGTTCATCGCCGATCATACCGGCGCCATCGTCGCAGAGGCGGACGATCACAGCGAAATGGTGCTGGTGCACGAGTTCGATATGCGCGCAATCGGCAAATACCGGGACGCCTGGGGAATCTACCGCGATCGACGCCCCGACCTGTATCATCCTATCTCCACTCTCGACGGCCGGGCCTAGCCTCGATGCCGCGGCCGCAGCTGAGCTACCTGCCGGCCCGGGACGCGATCGCGAAGCAAACCGATTGCCGCGCGGCGCTGGCCCGCGAACAGTCATTTCGACCACCCGCCTGTCCACTCGACCTGTAAACTCTTCTGGAGAATGACCATGCTAACTGTATTCAGTGAAAAACACCGGCTGCGAGATGCCAGGACAGAACTCTACGGCGGCTTGCTGGTGCCGCCGTTCGAATGCCCGGTGCGCGCCGAACACGTATTACAGCGGGTCAGGGACGTCGGTCTCGGCGAAATCGTCGCGCCCGCAGACTTTGCGATCGACGCCGTTACGCGAATTCACGACGCCGATTTCATCGGCTTCCTCGAGACATGCTGGGACGAATGGGAAGGCGCCGGTTTCAGGGGCGAGGCGATTGCGACCTGCTGGCCTGCGCGCGGCATGCAGCAGCATCGCGTGCCGCACCATATCGAGGGCAAGCTCGGTCACTACGCCCTCGCCGCGGAAACCTCTATTTGCAACGGTACCTGGGAAGCCGCGCGCGCCAGCGTCAACGTCGCGCTCACCGCGCAGGCGGCGCTGCGCGATGGTGCGAAATCGGCTTTTGCGCTGTGCCGTCCACCCGGACACCATGCCGCCGCGGACATGTTCGGCGGTTACTGCTTCATCAACAACGCGGCGGTGGCGGTGCAGGCTTTCATCGACCAGGGTGCCAGCCGCGTGGCATTGCTCGATGTCGATTTTCATCACGGCAACGGCAGCCAGGCGATCTTCTACGATCGCGACGATGTCATGTTCCTGTCCCTGCACGGAGATCCTCGGGAAGCCTTTCCGCATTTTCTCGGTTACGCCGACGAAACCGGCCGGGGTGCCGGCGAAGGTTTTAACCACAATTACCCGATGGGCCCCGGCACCAACTACAAAACCTGGGCCGCGGCGCTCGCCGACGCCTGCGGTAAAATATCGAACTACGCGCCTGATGCGCTGGTGATTTCGCTCGGGGTCGATACCTTTGAAAGGGATCCGATTTCGTTTTTCAAACTCTCGAGCGACGACTTCAAGCGTTATGGCGCAACCATAGGCGGCCTCGACCTGTCGACGCTGTTCATCATGGAAGGCGGCTACGCGGTCGAGGAGATCGGCGTCAACGCGGTCAACGTGCTCGAGGGATTCGAGGGTCGGTGAATGCCCTCCTAGCGCATGGCCTGATTGTTATCCCCGCGCAAGCGGGGATCTTTCGATAATGGCTTCGCCGGAGAATTCCCGGACGGCCGCGCAAGCGCAGAAATTTTTGTCCTATCAAACTTTTCCGCAGCGGTTTGCGTCGGGGCTTGCTGGCTTGTGCAGCTTGCAGGTTAAAGATTTGCCCCTGTGAAATACCTGCTCTCCCTGAGCCCCAACACCCGGGGCATACTTTGCCTGGTCGCCGCTATCGCCAGCCTGACGGCGAGCGATGCGATAATCAAGTGGTTGAGTCCCGAGCTGCCGCTGCACCAGGTCACGCTGTTTCGCTCCTGCTTTGCGTTGATCCTGGTGCTGGTGATGGTGCATCTCGAGGGCGGTCTGAAAACCCTGAAAACCAGTCGGCCGCTGCTGCATTTGTTGCGCGGATCGATGCTGGTGCTGGCCAATATGTTTTTCTTTGCTGGGCTTGCCGCGATGCCGTTTGCCGAAACCGTGGTGTTGTTTTTTACCGCACCGCTATTCATCTGCATCTTGTCGCAACCCGTACTCGGCGAAAAAGTCGGCTTATCGCGCTGGGTAGTTATCGTT
>JAOTUD010000219.1 GCA_029864065.1 Gammaproteobacteria bacterium
AGGTACTGGATCGAAAACGAACCGGATTTCGGCGAACAGGCGGTGTTTCTCGATGACCGGGTGTACCAGGACGACGCGTTCAGGCCGACACGCGCTGATTTCGATAACCTGAAGCGACAGGGAATCAATATCGTGGCGCCCCCGATGTGGGCCCTGCTCGACCTGAACGCAGACGGCGAGATCGTAGCTTCCGCATACGCGAAACTGGCGATGGCGGCCGGGCTTGATATTATCACCTGGACCTTCGAACGCTCCGATCTGCGCAAGGGCGCACGCGATGGTAGTGGCAAATCGACCTGGCATTACCAGACTGCCGGAGCGGCAATCGACAAGGACAGTGCTATGTACGAAGCGCTGCACGTGCTCGCCCGGGACGTGAAAATCCGCGGGATTTTCAGCGACTGGCCGGCAACGGTTACCTATTATGCCAACTGCATGGGCCTGAAATAAATCGACTCTATAGCCGTGACTCTCTGGATCCCTCGGGCTGGGTATCGTGTTTAAAAAAGCGATTTCAGGTAATCGACGGATTGCTCCCACCAGGATCGTGCCACTTCGATTTCCGATGCCTTGCGTTGCAAATCGAAAAACCCGTCTGGCAGCGGCGCCTTTGCCGGAGGCTGTGATACGGACTGGACCTGGGCAAACTCGTTTTCGTTGAGTTCGATTTCAGCAGCCTGGTTGCCGAAACTGATTTTGCCATCCTGCACCGCAACCGCGACCCCGTAGAGATCGCCGCAGGCTTCGAGCTGGTTACAGCTGCGTACGGTAAAATCGGTGCCGCGAATGCCTATCGTCGCGGATAGCGACGAAGTGACTTCGAAACGGTTCGATTTTAATTTGCCGATGAGCCCGGTAATGGTGCGGATAGCGCCATTTCGGATCGATGCCACCAGCATACCCAGCGCGTTATCGTTCGGCGTTGCCGGAGCCGTGTAGGCGTATTCGGTGATGGCAAACTCGGATTCGGGCCCCATCGAAATCCGGGTTTCGTCGAGCAGGGTAATTTCGACTGCGGCGCGATCTCCGGTAAAGACGACATCGTTTGCGTACAGCTCCCGCCGTTGACCGATTTCGATGGTTTCGTCACCACGCACAATCTCGGCCCTCCCGGCCGATGCCCGGACCTGGCCGATAGCTTGAATGACCGGTTCGGGTTCAGGCTCTGGTTCGGCAAACGGTTCCGGATCGGGCGGTGGCTCCGGTTCCGGCTGCGGGGTATTGGGATTTTCCGGCAGCGTCAGGGTCGAGCCCGGCAGGATAAAATTTGCATTGCCGTTGCGGAAGCTATCCGGGTTCAGCGCCACGATCTGCTCGATGAATGGCAGCAACTCGGCATAGGCTTCACCGAAGCCTTGCGATCGCAAGATGCTGGTCACGGTGTCATCTTCCTTGACCACGTAGAGCGAGGTTGCACTCGAGCCAAGGCCCGGGTAAGTAGCGAGCAAGAGCAGCAATGCGAGCCTTTTCATAAAATTTACGCCTATGGTTCGATTAAGCTTAGTTATGTAATTTACGGCGGAAACCAGGGATCGGTTTGTTTCCGCCACAGAAAAATCACGATGGATCAATAAATTCATAGTACATCCGGTGTTACCAAAATAGCAGGCACAAGCGGTCGTGGTCCGGGTCGCCTGGCCGGTTCCTGACGGTAACAATCGCTGCAGCCTAGAGCAGGCGATCGCGCACGCCGTTGAGCACGATGTCGGTATAACCGATGATGCCGACGACCTTTTTATTATCGACCACCGGCGCCCGGCTCAGGCCGATATTTTCGAACATCCGCGTGCAATAACGGATATCCATGTCCGGGTCCACGGCTATCACCGGCTTGGACATGATTTCGTAGATGTTGACCCGCTCGGGCGACTTGTTCATGGCGAGCACCTTCTTGGCGATATCGGACAGCAGCACGATGCCGTACTCGTCGTCTTCATGGCGGATGTTGACGATGAAGCACTTGGTTTGCGGGTGCTTCGAATTCCGTAAAACATCGGCCACGGTGTCCATGCCCTCTACCATGTCGAACTCCTTTTTCATGACATCGCGAACGCGGATGATCTTTCTGCCTATCATATCTCTTCCTCGACTATTTCGGTTAACTGGCTGACCTGGTGCGATACGCCGACGGCGTCCTCGACATCGATACTGAAAGCGATTCCGGAGCCTGGATTTGCATCAAACTCTCCGGTCTGTGCGATGGTTTCGAGTATGTCGCGGCACAGGTGTTCTTCCACCAGCATCAGAACCACGTCGCGCTGGGTTTCGAGGCTGAGGCCGAAAAAAGTCTTCGCGACCTGCAGCCCTTCGCCGCGCGCGCTGGAGATGACGGTCGAACCGGTGGCGCCCTTCTCCCTGGCGGCCTCGACAATCTTGTCGGTGATCGAGTCCTCGGTTAACGCGATGATTAATTTAAAGTGCATGGTAAACCTCACTGGGGTTGTGACTTGATGCTGCGCCTGAACAACCAGGCCGACAGCTGGGCGTAGGCGAGCACGGACATGATGGGAAACAGGCTGGCAAAGGCGATAAGGCCAAAGCCGTCGAGTACGGGATTGCGGCCGGGCACGGTGCTGGCGAGGCCCAGGCCGAGCGCCGCAACCAGCGGCACCGTTACCGTCGACGTGGTGACGCCGCCGGAATCGTAGGCGAGCGCGATAATCATGCGCGGTGCGAACATGGTTTGCAGCAGTACGAAAACGTAGCCGCCGATGATGTACCAGTAGAGCGGGGTGCCGGTGATAATGCGAAATACGCCCAGCGCGATGCCGATCGCGACGCCGATGGCAACCGCGATACGTAATCCCCAGACGCCGATACTGCCGGCCGAAACCTGGTTGGCCTTTATCGCGACCGCGAGTAGCGCCGGTTCCGCGATCGTCGTCGCAAAGCCGATGGCAAACGCGAACAGGTAAACCCACTGGTAATCCCACCAGTCGAGAACCCTGCCGATTTGATCGCCGGCAATGAAAGCCGGGTCGGTCAACTGTTGCGCCATCAGGCGACCAAGCGGAAATAGCGCGGCTTCGAGACCTTCGAGGAAGATCCCGAGGCCGAGCAATACCAGCACGAACCCGGTAATGATTTTTTTGAGATTGGGGATCGGTTTACGCAGTATGACCAGCTGGAAACCGAATATAACCACCACGATCGGTGTCACATCCCGGACGGTGTAGGCAATGGTGAAAAGCAGCTCTTTGAAAATGTCGATCATGGCCGGGTTAAATTACCATGCCGTAGCCCATGACGAAAATCATCGGCGTCAACGAAGCAAAGGCGATCAGCCCGAAGCCGTCGATCATCGGGTTGCGTCCCTTGATCGAGCTGGCCAGGCCGACCCCGAGGGCGGTTACCAGCGGCACCGTTATCGTGGATGTCGTCACCCCGCCGGAGTCGTAGGCGATGCCGACGATTTCGTGCGGCGCGAAGAAGGTCATGACGACGACGCCGGTGTAGCCGATGACGATCAGGTATTGAATCGGCCAGCCCATGACGATACGAAAAACACCGATAACGATGGCAATCCCGACCGAAATCGCGACCGTAATCCGCAACCCGAGCGCGTAGGACGCCATCGACTGTTCATTTTTCTCGATCATGTCGCCGTCCGCGGCGACCAGCGCGGCCTCGTTGGCGACCGCGATCAGCGCCGGCTCGGCGATGGTGGTGCCAAAGCCGAGGGTAAACGCGAAACACAGCAGCCAGAAGATGTTGCCCTTGCTGGCGAACGAGTAGGCCATGGTTTCACCGATCGGGAACAGCCCCATGTTGAGGCCCTGTACGAACAGGGTCAAGCCGATGACTACGAAAGTGATGCCGAGCGCGATCTCTCCGAAATTCGGAATCGGTTGCTGTAGCACCGCGAGCTGAAAAAATCCAATGACGACGATAATTGGAAGCAGATCACGCAAACTTTCGAATAATGCCGACCAGATCGCCTTTATAGACTTCATTAAGATCCGCGGAGCTATTGTTCTGCAACGATAATATCAGCAGGTTCGTGACAGGCCCATGATAAAACCAAAAAAAGCCCGCCTTGAGGCGGGCTTGATCGCGATTGAAAACCCGGGCTGAGCCGGCCTGGTCTACTTATATTTTTCCCTCGCTGCTTCGCCGATGTCGTCGACACCGCGTTCTTCGAGCAGCGTGGTTAACCAGTCCGGATCCATTTCGGGCACCGAGGATAACAGCAGATCGGTGTATTCATGATGCGGGGGTGTGAACATTTCATCCTTGGGCCCCTGCTCGACGACTTTGCCGTACTGCATGACCACGACTTCGTCAGCGATGGAACGCACCGTTGCCAGGTCATGGGTGATAAACATGTAGGACAGGTTTAACTCTTTCTGCAACTTGTCGAGTAACCGCAGAATACCTTCGGCAACCAGTTGATCGAGCGCGCTGGTCACCTCGTCGCAAATGATAAACGTGGGGCCTGCTGCCAGCGAACGGGCGATGCCGATACGTTGCTTCTGGCCGCCGGAAAGCTCAGGCGGGTAACGGTTGTAATACTGTGCTGGATCCAGTTCGATCAAGTCGAGCAATTCGTCGACACGACTTTTAAGATCCGGTCCATGCAAGCCGGCGTAAAACTGGGCCGGTCGTCCGATAATTTCGCTGATCTTCACCTTTGGATTCAACGCCGTATCCGCCATTTGATAAATCATCTGGGCCTGGCGCAATTGATCCTTGGTGCGATTTCGGTAATCTGGTGGCAGAGCCTGTCCCTTGAACAGAATCTCCCCGCTGGTCGGTGGCAGCAATCCGGTAATACAGCGGGCTGTAGTCGACTTGCCTGAACCTGATTCACCGACGACGGCCACGGTCATCCCCTCGAAAATATCAAACGAAACATCGTACAGTACCGGGGTATCACCATAGGATGCATCAACATTCCTGACGGAAATCAGCGGCAAGCCTTCGGTGGGCCTCGGTTTCTGTTCGCGTTTGAACTCGCGCACCGCCCACAACGACTTGGTGTACTCGTCCTTGGGATGTTGCAGCATGGTCCGGGTATCGGCTTCCTCTACTTCGTCGCCCTTGAGCAGAACCTTGATGACGTTGGCCATCTGTGCCACCACCGCCAGGTCATGGGTAATATAAATTGCCGCGGTGTTGAACTGATCGACGATATCGCGAATCGCCGATAACACTTCGATCTGCGTGGTCACATCGAGCGCGGTGGTCGGCTCGTCGAAAATGATCAGGTCGGGCCGGCAGGCCATGGCCATGGCGGTCATTGCGCGCTGCAGCTGGCCACCGGAAACCTGGTGGGGATAGCGAAACCCGATTTCCCGTGGATTGGGCAGGCGCAGACGTTCGTAGAGCTCCATCGCATCTTCCTGGCTTTCGAGGCGTTTCTTGATGCGGTACTGAACCGGTGCCTCGGTATGCTGGTCGATCAGTTTATGGGCCGGGTTAAACGATGCCGCCGCCGATTGCGCAACGTAGGCGATTCGCGCGCCGCGCAGAGACTGCAGGTCCGATGCGGAGGTCGTGGTCAATTCCAGGCCGTCGAATTCGATCGAGGAACCCTCGGAGATGCGGCAACCGTCGCGGGTAAAACCCATGGCCGCAAGCCCGATTGTCGATTTACCAGCGCCCGATTCACCGATCAGGCCCATAACCTCGCCACGGTGAAGGGTCAGGTCGATGCCGTGAACGATTTCGATCCATTTTTCGTCCGAGTATCCTTCGATACGCAGATTCCGTATTTTTAGTAAAATGCTTTTGTCTTCAGACATTTCGATTACTCCTTCAGACCGGACG
>JAOTUD010000218.1 GCA_029864065.1 Gammaproteobacteria bacterium
GTACGGGGAATACTGGCTGGCGCCGGTCCAGGGCATCAGCAATGCCGGCGCGCCGAAACGCAGGAAGCCGGGCGGCCAGGCTATCAGACCGATGATGAACAACAGGATGACGCCGAGCCTGGCGCTCGCCAGCCCCAGCTTTTGCTGTTCGACCGCGTAGCCGTATTGAACGCGACGGCATGCATCCAGGGCGTCCTCGACCAGCTGCGCGACCAGCCGTGGCGATAAATCCCGCGACTCCGCACGGCTCGCGTCGAGCGCGCTCAGCAGGATCGCCTTCAACGAGGGCTCGTTCTCCTCGAGGTACAGCGCAACCCTGGCGTCGTCGACCCGGCGCAACAGCGGCGGCAGGCAATAATACCCGACCAGGCCGACCAGCGTAAGCAACGTCAACAGGCGCAAACTCCACACCGCGCTGCTGCCGAAATGCCAGAAATCCACGAACCATGCCGCCAGGATCAGCGTCGCCGTGCCCAGCGCGAGCGCCCAGCAAGCGCCGTTCAACAGCAGCCGCAGGCGCCAGCGCCGCCTGACCCGGTCGATGACCTGGCCCAGTGCCGGACGCCTGCCCGCGTCACCCTGCCAGCTGGCCTTGAGCAGGCCGGCCAGCCTGATTCCATTATTGTCGATTCCTGTCGTATCCATAATTCGTCCGTCAGGTTTTGACCCGGTTTCCAGGAGGTCGCCTGGTCGCGATCCGGTTCGCCGTAAATCCCTCCACCAGGATTAGCACGAGCACCAGGCACAGAATCCAGTACCACAGCTGCTGACGCTGCTCCTGCTCGGCGGCCTGTCGCAGGGTTAACACCTGGTCCGCAGGCAGGGATTTTGCCGAGGCCCTAATTTCCTCTACAAAGCGGGCGAGGTCAAGTCGCTCGAGCCCTGCCTCGGCGGGATCGACGTTAGCCGCGAGCACGACCTCGATTTCGGCAGGGGTAGCGCGATGCACCTGGTAGAATCCGGGTTCGGCGATCGCGAGCAGCGGAGACTGCCGCTCGAGGCGGGTCTGCGCCGCCCCGGGCGACTCGATGATCAGTACCGGGTTAGCCGCAGCGGCAACTACCGCGTCGCTACCCGCAAGCGCCCGCGCATAGTGCAGCACATCCACGACGCTGCCGATAGGCACGCTGTCCGGATAAGACGTGAAGGCCGCCAGGTAGCGCATCGTCTGGTGCAGGAAAGGCAGAAAAACCGGCTGCAGCGCAAGATCGTTCCAGTGCGCATCCAGCGTCGTGGTCAGCACCAGCACCCGCCCCCGCCCGACGCGCCTTTCCAGCAGCGCGACGCCGCCATCGCTGTATCGGGCCAATAGTCGGTCGTCGTCTGCGGGCTGCAGGTCGCGATAGCTGAATACCCGCGCCAGCGATAAATCGATTTTGGCTTTTGCGCCGAGAACGGAAGCCAGCGGATGACGATCGTCGAGGCCCATTATGCGTTGCGCCATGCCCGGATTTGCATCGATCTGACGCATCAGTGTCCCCGGCACGAAACCCTGTTTGCCCGAGGGCCAGTTGCCCTGCAGGTTGGCGCCCGCGGCCACCAGCAGCCCGCCCCCGGCGGCGACGTAACCCCGCAGCGAGTCGCCGAGCGCGCCGCCGGGCAGCGCGACATCATTGACGATAATAACCGCGTAGGCGGCGAGATCCCGTGCCTGCAGATCGCTCCAGGGCGCGCGCCTGACCGCGAACAACGGATTTTGCGACAGTCCTAGCGCGCGCTCCGCGTAGACCGCCTGGTTGTTGCGCGGCTGCTCCGCCTCGATCAGTAAAACCGGCAGCTTGCGCTTACTCGAGTAAACGAAATAAGCGCGGTTATCCAGCGCCAGCGCATCGTCGTCGAGGCTCACGACGCCGCGCATCAAAGCGCCGCTGACGCTCACTTCGTCGAAGCTTTCGACGACCACCGCGCCCGGTTGCAGGCGCAGATCGCGCCGCTCGAGTTCGCGCCCGTTGACGACCAGGCTGAGGCTTTGATCGACAGCTTCCGATGCATGGCTGGTCAGTTCTACATTCAGCGTAATCGCATCGGCGGCGCCGCGCAGCGAGGGCGCGAGGCTTAGCGATGAAACGGTCGTGTTGGCAATCTCGGCCGCGTCGATCGGCAGCGGGGTAAGCTCGATGCCCGGAGCTAGCGCGGGGACTTCACCGGCGACCACGGCCGAGGCCTGAAAATCGGAAATCACGAGAATCTGCCTGCGGCTTGCATTACTGCCGTCCAGCAACCTCGCGGCCTGCTCGATGGCGAGGCGCAGGCGCGTCGAGCGCATGCCCGGGGACAGCCGTTCGATTATCGAGCGCAGGTCCGCGCTACTGGCGGTCAGGTCGCTGTGCACCTCGGCCTGGTCGTCGAACGCGACGATGCCGATGCGATCGCCTGCGTTTTTCTCGCCTACCGCCGCCAGCGCGGCGGCGCGGGCCTGCTGCCAATGGTCGGCAACGCGCATGCTGTAGGAACGATCGATCACGATGACGCTATCCTTACGCCCCGGGTCCAGTAGCTGACCGTCGGCGGCGTCGAGCAGGAAGGGCCGCGCAAACGCGATCACGATCAACAGCAGCAGCAGGCAGCGCAGTAGCAGCAGCAGCCAGTTCCTGATTTCGTAGCGCTGCTTCTGGCGCAGCTCGATGCGCTCGAGGAACATCAACGACGGGAATTTCACGCCGCTGCTGCGATGTCTCTGCACCAGGTGGATCAGCACCGGCAGCGCCAGCAACAGGCTGCCGAACAGGTACAGCGGGCTGATCCATGAAAATCCCATCACCTCGTCCTGATCTGTCGCTGGCGGTCCGACAGATAGCGAAACAGGATATCGTCTAGCGGCTGTGAAATATCGGTAAATATATAGTCGATCTGGCTGGCGCCGAACTTCGCCTCGAGCTCGGCGCGATGCGTCGATACCAGCTGCCGGTAGCTGGCACGAAACTGGTCGGCCGCTATCGGCATGCTGGCGCCCGACTCCAGGTCCTCGACGCTGGAGACGTCGCCGAGGTTCAACGTCAGTTCCAGCGGATCGAGCAAATGAAACACGATCAGATCGTTGCCCCGGTAGCGCAGCTGGTTGACGGCCGTCAGCAGGCGTTCGGGCGTTTCGTACAGATCGGAAATCAGCACCACCAGGCTGCGCCGGCGCAGGTTTTCGGCTATTTTTTCGAGCGGCCGCTGGTATTCGCTGACGCCGCCCGCCTCGAGCCCGTCGAGGACATGCAGCACCCGGCTGAAATGCCGGATCGAAGTCGGCACGGTGTCGACGATGTCGTTGTCGAAAGTGATCAGGCCGATACGGTCGCGTTGACGCATCGAGATATAGGCCAGGCTGGCGGCGAGGAATTTCGCGTAGTCGAGCTTGGACACCGCGCCGCTGCCGTAGTCCATCGACGCGGATACGTCCAGGATCAGGTGCAGGTTGGCGTTGGTATCGGCTTCGAATTCCTTGATATAAAGCCGATCGGTGCGCGCAAACACGCGCCAGTCGATGCGGCGCACGTCGTCGCCGGGCATGTAGGCGCGGTGCTCGGCAAAATCGACCGACATGCCGAGCATCGGCGAGCGATGCAGGCCGCTGATAAACCCGTCGACCACGCCGCGCGCCACCAGCTCGAGGTTGTCGATACGGGTCAGCACGTCGGGGTTGATGAAACGCTGCCCGGGAACCTGCGCGCTATCGTGCTTTTGCCTCAGCATGGCCGCCGCTACATGCCGGAACTCGGCAACGGCACCGCGTCGATCAGTCGGTCGATGAGCTGGTCGGAACTGATTTTTTCGGACTCGGCGTGGAAGTTGCGCAACACCCGGTGCCGCAACACGGGTTTGGCCAGCTGCGCGATATCATCGAAATCGACATGATAGCGCCCGTCGACGAGCGCGCGCGCCTTGCCGCCGAGCACCAGGTACTGCGCGGCGCGGGTGCTGGCGCCATAGGCGACCCAGTCGTCGACGAAGCCGAGCCCCGAGTGCGTGCCGGGGCGGCTGCTGCGCACCAGGTTCAGCGCGTATTGCGCTACCGCCTGCGATACCGGCACCTTGCGCACCAGCCGCTGAAAGGCGCGTATTTCCGCACCGTTCATCGCGTATTCGAAACTGATATCGCGCAGCGAGGTCGTCTGGCGCACCACTTCCAGCTCCTCCTGCTCGGACAGATAGTCGATGACGATCTCGAACATGAAGCGATCCAGCTGCGCTTCGGGCAACGGGTAGGTGCCTTCCAGTTCGATCGGGTTTTGCGTCGCGAACACGAAAAACGGTTCCTCCAGATCGTAGGTCTTGCCCTGCACCGTGACGCGGTGTTCCTGCATCGCTTCCAGCAGCGCGGACTGGGTCTTGGGCGGGGTGCGGTTGATTTCGTCGGCGAGCACGATGTTGGCGAACACCGGGCCGGGCAGGAAACTGAGTTCACGACGGCCGGTGTCGGGATTTTCCTGTACCAGATCTGTGCCGGTAATATCCGAGGGCATCAAATCGGGCGTGAACTGGATGCGCGAAAATTTCAGATCCAGCACCTGCGCGATCGAGTGTATCAGCAGCGTCTTGGCCAGGCCGGGAACCCCGACGATGAGGCTGTTGCCGCCGGCCAGTATCGTCAGCAACACCTGCTCGACGACCTTGTCCTGTCCGATGATCAGTTTTCCCAGCTCGCTACGGACCCGCGCGTAGCGCCGTCTCAGGTCCTCGGCGAGCGCGATGTCGTCCGCCGCCTCGAGGGATTCTGTTTGCTTGGTTTGATCGTCCACGGTTGGGCCTCTCATGTTGATGAAAATTCGACAGGGTCGCCTGCCGCTGAACCTGTTCTGAATCGACGCACTGCCTATTGCGCCCCGGTTGCGGCTGCGTCCGCCTGCCGCAACGACAGCAATAATTCCTGGGCGTTCCGGAAATTAGGCGCGATTTCCAGTGCGTATAGTATCTGCTCGCGAGCGGAAGATCGATCGCCGACCCGCTCGTAGGCGTAGGCCAGCTGATAGAAGGCCTCGGCCCTGTCTACCGGGTCCAGCGCCAGCAGGGCGCGACGCTCGCGTGCGACCTTGCGCCACTGCTGCAGGCTCTCCAGGTGCGCCGCCAGGTCCCGGTGCGGCTCGGGATCGTAGGGATAGATATAGAGCGCGGCTTCCAGCGCCGCGGCGGCGGCGGCACGCTCGCCGCGCTCGCCGCGCAGTTTCGCGAGCAGCAGATGCGCCTCGTAGTGCTCGGCGTTGATCGCGATCATTTTCTCAAGCTGCGCCTCGGCCTGCGCGGGCTCGCCCCGTTGCAGGTAAAGCCCTGCCAGCTGCCAGTAGCTGCTATCGGCGCCGGCATACTGCGGGAATAGCTGCTGCGCCTTCAGCAAAAACAGCTCGGCCAGTTCCAGGTCGCCCTGTTGCAACAGCGTATTGCCGAGGCTGAGCTGATCGAAATACTTGTCGGGCAGCGCGGTTTCGGGGGTAATCTGGCCCGAACCGCCGGACGACTCGTCCGCGTCCTCGCGCAACGCGGCCAATGCGACCGCGTACTTTTCGCGCAGGTAAGCGTCGAAGGCGGCATCGAGCGCGGCGGCATCGAGCTGCAGCGCCCGCGGCAACTCGGCATCGGGGTCGACGCTGTGCTTGAAGGCGTTCAGCACCTGCCGCACGACCTCGGAACCCCAGCGGGTCTCGATGAATTCGAACACGAGCGAGGCCTGGTAATACGAATGGATCACCTGCTCCGGGTAGCTCGGCCGCACGAAACCGTTGTTCAACCGGCTGACCGGCAGCAATTGCCCGTCGAGATAGGCGCGCATGAAGCCAGGATCGACGT
>JAOTUD010000220.1 GCA_029864065.1 Gammaproteobacteria bacterium
CCGGAATAGCCTCGGCAAGCCGCGCGTGTAACTGGTCTCGCAGCGAACGCGTCTGCTGTTCGTGCTCGGAATGTTGCTCGAATGCAATTCGCGCCGCCTCGCCCAGGCCTGCAATGGCAGGTACGTTCTCCGTCCCCGGCCTTAATCCGGATTCGTGGCCGGCGCCAAGCAGTACTGGTTGTATTGGTGTGCTGCGACGCACGAAAAGTGCGCCTACGCCTTTTGTCGCATAGAATTTGTGACCGGCCAGGGTAAGCAGATCGACACCGAGATCGTCCACCGAAACCGGGATTTTGCCGACGGATTGCGCCGCATCGGTATGCAGCAGGATGCCGCGTGGCCGGGTTATGGCCGCAATCTCGTCGATTGGTTGAATGGTGCCGACCTCGTTGTTGGCGTGCATTATGGAAACCAGAACAGTATCGTCACGCAGGCTCTCCGCAAGCATGGACGGATCGACCTGACCATATTCATCAACCGGTAACACGGATATATTCCATCCGTTATCGCCCAGGTAGCGAAAAGGTTGCTCCACGGCGGGGTGCTCAACCGCGCTCGTTATCAGGTGTCGTCCCTTGTCACGCAGGGCGCGCGCGACGCCTCGGATGGCCAGGTTATTGGCTTCGGTGGCGCATCCGGTAAAGATCATTTCGTCAGCCTGGGCGCCGATCAGCCGGGCTACCTGTTGGCGCGCCTGCTCGACAGCCAGATGGGCATTGCGCCCGTAAACGTGAGTCGATGAGGGATTGCCAAAATGCTGTCGCAGATAGGGTTCGATGGCATCCGCGACCAGGGGATCGACCGGTGTGGTGGCGTTGTAATCGAGGTAAACGGGTGGGTTCATAAGGTATTTCTCGCGATCATCGTTTTACCTGGGGATTGCCGGTCGCTGCCTGAATTCACCAGGTCATCTAAATGGCGATTGTACCGCGAGCGGGCAGGTTGATCCTGGAGTTTTTCCGACGGTTACGGCGCGACGCCAGCTGTTCGAACGAAAAACCAGGAGTCCGCGTATCTCCTAAGCCGAACTTCGGAATTACGGTGACAGTTTACCTATTTCGTCACGAAGGTTGGAAATAAGTTAATTGTCACCACAATCCAGCATTTACCGCCGATTTGCTTATCCCTGGCGCTGCAGCCTGATTTCGATGGTGTCGGAGAAGGATCCGAACTCGTGTTGCCGGATATAGGTTTCGAATCCGTTGGCGTAAACCCCGAGGGTCAGGGGATGCCCGCCGAGCCGGGTGAATTCGAACGCGCCGTTTTCGTCGGTAACGGTGGTACGGTAGGCAAACGAATGATAGCCGTCGGCCTCGAAGGCCGATTTCAGCGTTACCTGGGTTTCGGCGAGCGGCGCGCCGTTGTCGTCGCTGACCCAGCCCGAGAGGTGGTAGCTGCCCAGGTCGATGACGAGTCTCAGGCTCTGGTACTCGTCGCGCCGCAGTTCGAGGCCCCTGATCTGGAAATAGTCGGAGGCATTGGTGGCGATGCCGACCTCGCCGGCGGGGAATGCCGCGAGGTTGAAGTAACCGGTCGAATCGCTGCGAATGACGCGATCCGGGAATTCGACCGCCAGGCTGCGCACGGTCAGCTCGAAGTTGGCAACCGGCGACAGATTGGTGTCGACGATCATGCCGTCGACGTCGACCAGGTCGATTCCGGGTAAAACGATATCCGCTAACCTGTCCGCCTGGTTCGCGCCGAACGCGTCCAGGCGATAGCCGCCATACGTCTGCTGCGATGGGACAACAAGCTTGTACTGCATTTCAGGAACGAGGCCCGCGACTGAAAATTCGCCGCGCTCGTCGGTAACCGAGCGAATCCTGGCGATCTGTCCGCCGCTCACGACGAGACTTTCGATCTCGACCTCGATGTCTGCAATGCCTGCCCCCGACGCGTTTTTGACCAGTCCGCGAACCGCGACGGTCGCGTCGGCGTTAGGGGCTGGAACATTAATGAGCCGCGTGGTTTTCGGCGCAATCGACTCAGCCGCCTCAGGCGTGGCGAATCCGTCCACTGTCGAGGCCGTTTCTGGTTGTCCGACGGGCGCCGTCGTCGCCTCGATACCGGTTTCTTCGGCGACTTCGGGTTGCCGCAGCTGCGCTAGTGCAACCAGAACCAGCGCGATTGCTGCGATAACCGCAATAGCCATTGGTTTTACATTGCTGCGCATGCCGCTGATCGCAAGCTGCTGCCGCCGACTACCGGCGCGGCAAGTCCATCGTCGGGTTTTCGTCGAAGAAGCCGTCCGGCATCCAGTGGAATCCGGCGTAGACCACCGGCTGTACCGGCCAGTCTTCCGGGCGCGGCCAGTGATGATAGTTGAGGGTATGCCAGACCACGATATGCTCGTCGTCGATCGGGCGATCGGCCTGCGTCCATCGCGGCAACCCGTCGCCGCCGGCATGCTGGTTCGGAAACCAGCCCGCCGGGTATAACTCGTCCGAAGCAAACGGAGTGACCCACAGATGCCTGTACATGAACGCCGCGCGCCTGCCCATGGACGAATCCGGGTGCTGGAACGGGAAGCAATTCGCGCCCGGCATCAGCTTGTACGCGACCGGGTCGCCGTAGCGGTTCTTGACCCCGGGATTGAGCACGCGCCAGTAGCGCGAACTGCGGGCGTCGATTTCACGCTGCGCCTCGAGCTCGCTGTTGAAACGTGTCTCCGTGGTCAGGATCGCGTTGCCGTGCTGGTTGTCCTCGCCCACCGGTGCGGCGCTGAAATTGATTTCGCTGACCGAATTACATTCGCCGTCGACGGCCATGTCGAAACGGAAGCTGAACACGTGCTGGTGCACGTGCGATTCGATCTGGTCGCCGATGGTTCTGCCGTAGGGGCTGGGCTTGCCGTTTGCGAGCGCGGACGGAAACGGAATCCCGGTCGCTTTGACCTCGACGCCGATGCTGCCGTCCATGTAGAAGTACCAGAAGAATCCGTATACGTAGTTGCCGATGGTCGCGATCGACGAAACCACCAGCCGGCGCGTGCGCGTCACCGTGGTCTGCTGCGCCGCCGGCACCGAGTATTTCCACTGTATGCCAAAATCCTCCTCGTGCATGCACACCGCGTTTTTGATCAGGCGGGGTTCGCCGTGCCAGTCGTGGGTCCAGACGTCGAAGTAGTGAATATGACCGAGGCAGTCGCAGCCGAGCGCGAGCGAGTCCAGCGATCCACCGATGCCGTATTCCCCGGTGTCGAAGGCGTTGCGGCGAAAGTTGGCGCCGCGCGGATCGCCGTAGGGCACGACCATTTCCGCCATCGACGCGCGCTTCATGATCGGCCGCAGGCGACCATGGTCGTGAATCCCGATATCGTATATCACCAGCCCGTCGCGCTGGGCGAAGCCGATCTGCAATTCCCAGTCGTGCCACTTGACCCGGTAACCGTCGACTTCGAAGCTCGGGCCCTGCGGCTGGGTGATTGCGATTTCCCTGAGGTCGTCGCGCTGCGCCTGCCGCCGGACCGGGCCCGGGTCCGGTGGCACCGGCACTACGCCGAAGTCGTCAATGCGGATGATCCTGCGCGCCGCGAGGTCGAACACCGGGTGCAGGTTCGCGATCGGCCGCGCGTAGGGATTATCGCCGGCGTCGTTCATCAACCAGCAATGGCCGTAGGCAACGCGATTACTCTGTTCTTCAGAGTTGCCGAAGTTGCCGGATGACCAGCTTTCGACCAGCACTTTCGACGCGTCGTCGATGCCGCGTTTTTTCAGCGCCTGCAGGAATGCGGCATCGTTACGCGCGAGTTCGCAGGCCATCGCGAATTCGTCGGGCACGATGCGCGCCTGCACGCCCTCGATATGCCGCCACCGGTGCAGGCTGTCGCTAGCGAAGCGGACGACGCCGGCGAGCGTGCGATTGCTGACCGGTTCGTAGCAACAGACGTAAGCGCAGCGCTGCTCCGGAAACGACCCGGACTCGTCGAGGCTGATGGTTTCGAACCAGGCGGATTCGTCGAGGCCGGCGTCGCGCCTGACGACGCTTACCGCCTGCCTGATTTCGGCTTCGTCCAACGGCGCTTTTAACGGGTTCATGGATTCGCTCCTGCGGTCTGCCCGACGATGTTAACCGCTTTGCGGAATATACCAAATGTTTACCCCGGGTATATTCCTTTCCAGGGCGGGGAGTGATAATCTGCGCGCGCCTGGTGGAGCAAACCACCCATAACTAGAGGTTATACCATGAACGAGGAAGCCGACGGCCTTCCCGTGCGCCCGTCCGTGAAACCGGCGGATCCGCGCTTTTCTTCGGGGCCGTGCAAAAAGCATCCTGGCTGGGATGTCTCCCATCTCAACACGGAATTTCTGGGGCGCAGCCACCGCGCCAAACTCCCCAAACAACGCCTGCGCGACGCGATCGACAAATCGCATCGGCTGCTGGGACTGCCCGCGGACTGGCGCCTCGGCATCGTGCCGGGCTCCGATACCGGCGCCTTCGAAATGGCAATGTGGTCGCTGCTCGGCCCGAGGCCGGTCGACGCGCTGGTCTGGGAAAGTTTTTCCAGCGACTGGGCGAAGGACCTGCAGGCGCTCGGCATCGAAGAGCTGAACCTGCTGCACGCCGATTACGGCGAACTCCCCGATCTGGGCAAGGTGAATCCGGCGCACGATCTGGTGATGGTATACAACGGTACCACCAGCGGAGTCTGCCTGCCGGACCTGGACTGGCTCGACGCCGACCGCGACGGGCTGGTGCTGTGCGACGCGACCTCGGCTGCGTACGCGATGCCGATCGAATTCGGCAAGCTCGATGTCGTCACCTGGTCCTGGCAGAAGGTGCTCGGCAGCGAGGCTGCGCACGGCATGCTCGCGCTGAGCCCGCGCGCAGTCGCGAGGCTCGAATCCAGCCCGCCGCGATACCCGCTCCCCAAGCTGTTCCAGCTGACTAAAAACAACAGGCTGGTCGAGGGTATTTTCAGCGGCGCCACGATCAATACGCCGAGCATGCTGGCGCTGGAAGATTTGCACCTGGCACTCGACTGGGCCGATAGCATTGGCGGCGTGGAAGCCTTGTGGCGGCGCACCCGCGGCAACTTCGACAGTATCGACAGCTGGGTCGAGAAAACCCCGTGGATCGACTGGCTGGCGCGCGCACCGGCGACGCGTTCGCCGACGTCGATGTGCCTGCAAGTCGTCGACCACGATTTCTGCCGGATATCTACAGAGGATCAGCAGCAGGCGATCAACGCCATGCTCGCCAGGCTCGAGGCTGAGAATGTCGCCTTCGATATCGGCAATTACCGCAGCGCCCCGCCTGGATTCCGCGTCTGGGGCGGCGCCACCGTCGAAACCAGCGACCTCGCGGCCCTGACCCCGTGGCTGGACTGGACATTCGCGGCTTGCAAACAATCGATGCAGGAGAACCAGCATGACTAAGCCCAGGGTTTTAATTTCTGACTCGATGTCGAGCCAGGCCGTTCAGGTATTCGAAGAACGCGGCATCGAAGTGGTGCAGTCGAGCAAGCTCTCCGAGGCCGAACTGTTCGACATGATCGGCGATTTCGACGGCCTTGCGATTCGCTCGTCGACGAAGGTTACCGCCGAGCTGCTCGAGCATGCGAAGAATCTCAAGGTGGTCGGGCGCGCCGGCATCGGCGTCGATAACGTCGACGTTCCGGTCTGTACGCGGCGCGGTATCGTCGTCATGAACACGCCGCTCGGCAACGCGATAACGACCGCCGAGCACGCGATGGCGATGATGCTGGCGCTGGCGCGCCATATACCGCAGGCCAACAGCTCGACGCATGCCGGCAAGTGGGAGAA
>JAOTUD010000221.1 GCA_029864065.1 Gammaproteobacteria bacterium
CGACGCCGGCTATCTGTCTATCGGCGCCGAACTCAATCCGAAACAGCAATTACCGGAAGAAGTGTTCGAAATAATGGACCAGATTTCTTTTATATGCGACGTGTGCTTTCCGATGTGCGAGCAAATATTGAACGACGGCGAAATACCATCCAATGCGGAAGTCGATACCGCTTTTGGCGTCAGCGAAAAATTGCATTAGCCCCGGTTTGACACCCCGGCAAACCCGCGCGCATTTGGCCAACGATTGATGCGGGACAAGGAGTCATGTCCCTGGCCATATTGAACCGCTGGAATTAGCATGAAAAAATTACTGTTCCTGATTGTACTGACGACCCAGCTTGTCGCCTGCTCCGCCGAGGTCGGCAGCGACGCCTGGTGCGACGACCTGAAGGCGAAGCCGAAAGCCGACTGGAGCGCCAACGAAGCAAAGGATTACGCCAAACATTGCCTGTTCAACTAACGATTAAGCGCAGGCCGGCCCCCTGCCCGGCGCACCACCAGGGCTGTTCACAGGAGAACGAAGATGACGGCAGATCCCGAAAGCAACAAACAGAGCGCAATCGCTTTTTATCGAAGCGCTTTCCTGGGTAATCCCGCCGAGGCCGTAGATCGATACGTGGGAGCCGGGTATATCCAGCACAATCCGGAGGTAGGTGATGGCAAGGAGGCATTTATCGAGTATTTTACCGAAATGGCCCGTGACTATCCGCACAAGGAAATAGATTTCGTGCGCGCGGTAGCCGAGGGTAATATGGTGGCGCTGCATACACACCAGACCTGGCCCGGGGGTGACGAGTACGTGACGATGGATTTTTTCCGTTTTGACGAAGACGGAAAAATCGTCGAGCACTGGGATGCGATTCAGCAGGTGCCAGCCGAAACGGAGAACGGTAATCCGATGTACTAGAAACCGCGCTGCGGGAGATCTACAACAACTGGCTCACGATTTTGAGCACGCCCTGCTTCAGTTTTTTCTTGTGATGGCTGCCGCTGGTATTGGTTAACACCCTGTCACGATTCGAAACGTACCAGTCGTAGGCCTCGATGATCATCTCTTCGTTCGAGTAACGGGGATTCCAGCCCAGTTCGGTTCTGGCTTTGGAAATGTCGAAGTACATGGGCCTGCCATACATCATCGCGTGGTAGGCGCCGAGCGGTGACAGGCCCAGCACGGAAGTTATTTTCATGCCGACCACCACCGGCCACATCGGCAGGGATTTGACCCTGGAGCCAGTGTTGGCGTGTCGACACAGCGTTTGCAGCATGTCCTTCATCGAGCCAAATTCTCCGGCGCCGCAATTGTAAATATTGAATCCCGGCTTTTCCGACGCCAGCATGCACGCGTTACCCAGGTCCTCGGCATGAACGAACTGGTAAATATTATTCCCGCCGTTTAGCACCGGAATATTCTTGCCGGTGAAGACCCATTCAAACAATATCTGGAAAATTCCGAGTCGCCCGTGCCCCAGTATCGTGCGCGGTCGAACGATAGCGACGTCGAGACCTTTTAAAGAATATTCCCTGCACAGCAATTCGCCGTCGTACTTGGCCTTGCCATAGGCCTCCATCGGAGTCGGCTGCGTCGATTCGAGCACCGGATTCTGTTGCGGTATCCCGAACACCGCGCTGGACGAGGTATAGACCAGCCTTGGCACGCCCTTTTCGAGGGCCGCCTTCAAAATGTTCTCGGTGCCGTTCTTGTTGACCGTTTCGAACAAATGCCGGTCCTTGGCGAGCGGCACCTGGGCGACGTTATGATAAACGACATCGACCCCGGAACAGGCCTGCGCTACCCGGTCGTAATCACGAATATCGGCCTCGACGAACGCGATCCGCGGATCCTCGTCCACGTTCTTATTGACGTCGAGGTTCAGAACTTCATGACCTTTCTCGAGTAACTGCAGGCACAGCAATTCTCCGAAGTAACCCGATCCGCCTGTCACCAGTACCTTCATACTACCTTCATATTTCCAGGTTGTTGTCGAGGCACCACTGTATGGATCTTTTCATGCCTTCCCGTAATTCGATTTGCGGACGGTACCCCAGCTCTCTGCTGGCCTTGTCTATCGAACAGGCGATAGTCTTGTTCATTTCCGACAGCACGTGCATCTTTTGGTGGTAAAACCCCAGCTTTTGTATCGACCAGTCGCACAGCGTCGCGACCTCCCCGGCGAGCCACGGCAGCCGCAGCCGCCGGTGTTGCACCGCGTAGCCGAAATCCTGCTCCAGCAAACTCTCGACAGTAGCAACGATATCGTTCATTGAATAGGGATTTTCGTCCGCGATCCAGTAAACATCGGGCGCAGGCTCCGTTTTCTGGCTGGCCAGCATGATTCCCTGGCACAAATTATCCAGGTATGACATCGAGCGCATGTTAGACCCGTCGCCAACCACGGGCATCTTGCCGTCTTTGATCATGCTGAAAAACACCGTTTGCCTGGCCGGCTGGTTCGGGCCATAAAACCATGGGCAGCGGATCAGGGTCAGGCTAACCTGGTTTCTTGCGGCGACTTCCCTCACCGACAATTCCATTTTCATTTTCGATTTTCCGTAATTCATGTATGGATGATACGGAGAATCCTCGTCGAACAGGTGATCGGGGAACGGGTTGCAGCCCAGCGGCGAATTGGAGGACACGAATACCGCTTTTCTTATATTTTTATCGCAGGCCTTGCTCAGGACGTTGACGGCGCCGGCGTGATTTACCTCGTAGAACTGTCGCAGGTTTCGCGGATGGACGATGCCGGCGGTATGGTACAAATCGAATTCCCGATCGGTTGCAAAGATATCGGATAGAGACGCGCGGCTGGTGATGTCGCCCGGGAATATCCTGACCTTGCCGGATATGCCTTGCAGGAAGGCGGTATCCTCATTTTGCATGACCAGGCACCTGATCTCGTCGTAGGGCGAGGCCGCCAGACCGGGATGATGCGGGTGACCTTCCGCCAGGAAGCCGGTCAGGGTTTTGCCGAGCCAGCCGTTCGCCCCGGTAACGACCGCGATCCTAGCCACCCCGGGTCTCCAGGAAATGCAACACGTTTCTCCTGGCGAAACACATCAGCGTGCCCTGTGGGTTCAGGCCCAGCGATGTGCACAGCAGGCTCGCGTCGTTGACGTACAGCCCTTCCCGGTCATTGATCCTGCCGTAGGAGTCCGTCGCGCATAGCGCTGGATTTTCTCCCATGGGGCAGCTGCCAAACAGGTGTATAGACATCAACTGGATCAGCTTGCGGTCGACACGAGTGAGCTTGCTTTCGATCTGGTCCTCGGAATCGAGGATGAATTTTTCGTCGAGGAGCGACGGAAATACTTTCCTCGCGCCGGCCGCGAACAATAACTGGCAAAGTTTTTTGAGGCCAAACAGCAGGTTCGCGATGTCCCGGTCGCTGAGATCGTACCTGATTACCGGGTCCCTGGTAAACGGGATGTTGATGATGCGGGCACAGGATTCGGGACGAATCATTGCATAGTAAGTACTCATTCTTTTCCAGTTCTCGCGCGCGAAAGTCGGGTAGTTCTTGAACTCGGATAGCGCCAGCGACAGGTATGGCAGCGAGCTTATCGAGCATCCCAGGCTTATCGCCGGGGAAAACTCCCTGACCTGGTGGACCGGCACGCCCATCCCCTCGGTATTGATTTCGTCGTCGAACAGCGCCGTGGCCTTTATCGTCGGATGCAGCTGCAGGCTCTTGCCGACGTTTCTGCCGATACCGCTGCGCATCAGTATCGACGGCGTTTGCACCGCGCCGGCGCAAACAAATATATTCTCGGCGTGGTAGCTGTCGCCTTCGAAGGTGAGGACGCGCCAGATGCCGTTTTCCTGCTTCAACTTGCGCACGGTTTTTTCGAATACCATCTCCAGGTCCAGCTCGATGTTCCTGCTCAGAAAGGTTTCGCTCATGGTCTGTTTCTGGTTTTCCGCCTTGTCGTAGTCGAACCATCGCGGCACCTCGAAACACTTCCAGTTCAGCTTGCGGGCGCCCTCGGCCAGTACTTTCGAGGCTTTCGGAATCAGGCTATCCGGCATGCTCGAAACCGTCAGTTCCTTTTCGAAATACTCGTAATGCTCGTTCAACGAGGCTGCATCGATATCGCGTAACTGGAAACGCCGCGCCCATTCTTCGAGCACTTGCGGCGAAGCCCGGTGATAAATACCGGCGTTGATTTCGGAGCCGCCGCCGAAACACTTGCCGAGAATAAACGGTATTCTGGGAGTGCCGAGCGTGACCGTAACTCCCCCATTCCAGTATTTCCTGAGCATTTCGTCTTTCGAAAAAGCAACCGTATCTTGCTGGAACAACCGGCTGCCAGCTTCGATCAGCAGCACGTCGCGACCGGCCTTTTTCAGAAAATGCGACGTGATCGCCCCGCCGGGACCCGAGCCAACGACGATGTCCTGGAAAACTCTCACCCGGTCGTTTCCCGCGACGGACCGGAATAGACCGAAAACGCGGTAAGCCCGTTAAAAAAGGTCAGAAAATCGTTGGTTACCCCGAGGTTCAGGCGCTTCAGGCGTTCGACCTTGTGCAACCGATCCCGCAGCTGCAGGCGATGAAAGGGCACCAGGCCCTTCATCAGCGCCAGGTCGAGAAAAAGCGCGAGGCAGGCAAACACCACGCGGAAATACCACGGTAAATTACGATACTGACGGTATACGAAATCCGCGTCCGCATTGAAATTCTTCTTGTCCGAGTATTGTCGGCCCAGTGCGTAGGTGAAAGCCGAAAAAATATGATAGATGTGCATTCTTTGTCTCGCGCGCAGCGGCAGTATAAACAGGCAGTCTGGTTAAGCCAATCCGCATGCGGCGATGGCGGCTCCAGGCATCGTCGCTGTGCGCAGCGCGAACCTCAGTTGGCGCCCGTACTTGCCGCGCCGTCAACGCAGCCCGGCACATCGAAATAGCGGTTGCAAAATTCGCATTCGCCCACCGGTAACGAGGACGGAATTCGATAATAGCTGTCCCTGATCCCGCCAAGCACCTGGTCCCGGTAAGGCGTGTATTCGAAGCCTCGGCCGAGTACGCCGTGTATAGTCGCGGCGGCGACGCGCAGCTCGACCAGCTCGATGTCGGCGAAATATGGCAGGTACTGGACGGGGTCGGGCCTGCTCTTGGTCAACACGAAAATATCGCGCCCGGCCAGGGTTCTGAAGTCCGTCAGTATATCGTCCTGGCGTCCGTGCTGCGAGCCGCCGCCAAACACGATGACGCGCCGACCGCCGTGATACTCGAGCGTTGCCGAACGCGCGTAACTGGTGGTCGCGAGCTCGGCGTCGGGCGCCCTCGCTTCGATTTCGCGGGCGATCCGAGCGGTATTCATGTAGTAGACCATGGACGGGTAATAACTGGTGCCCTGCCACCACGCAGCCGGGCCATGCAGCAACGCGACGATCCCAAGCAGGTGCAGCATCGTGAAAAATGCCGCAAACACGACCCCGCGGCGCAGCGCCTGGACGTCGAGCGAGTGCCCGAGCACGATGAACAGGAACGGGTAAAATATCAGCACCCAGTGCAACCCGACCGTTTTTAACGGCGACACCAGCAGGTAAATCGTCAGCGGCAACGCAAAGCAGATCGCATATAGCGACACCGGTGCGCGCCGCGCGGCGGCGCCGACGCGGCCGCGCGCTCTCCAGATCTCGAACAGCAGCACCGGGCCCACCAGGTACAGCTGGGTGCCCAGAAACTCCAGCAGCTTGCCGACTTCCCATTGCTCGTCGCGCGTACGATTC
>JAOTUD010000222.1 GCA_029864065.1 Gammaproteobacteria bacterium
CGTTTTGCCTTCCCCGGTCTCCATTTCGGCGACCATGCCCTGCAGGATGGCCCAGCCTCCGAGCAGCTGGGTCTCGTAGTGCGTCATGCCGAGTTTTCGTTGCGATATCTCCTGTACCAACGCAAATGTCTGTGCCACCAGGCCGCGCTCGAAACCCCTCTGGTGCAACTGGTAACGCAGGTGAATTGCCTGGCTGACCAGTTCGCTCTCCGGTAAATCATCCAGCCTGAGCGCCTCCCGTTTGACCGCTGGCAGAATGCTCCTGAGCCTGAGCCGACTCCCGCTCAACGCATCGACGGGAGCCCTGAATAGCCGTTCGCCCGCGCGTTCGAGCCAACCCGGTTTTTGATCATCGCGTTGCGGATAAACCCCGAGCGCGATTTGCCGCAAAAGTGCCGTGTCAGACATTCAGGGTCCTCAAAAAGACCTGGCGCAGACGCCGATACCACTGGCTCGCCAGCGCCTCGCTGCCGTGGTCGATACGCACGTAAACACGGGTGCCGATCGGCGCCGAAATCGTTTCCGGCGGTAATTCGAGCTCGTATACGAACACGGTTTCGAGCGTTTGCGTGCCGCTGCCGTCGCGCGGGTCGATTGCATGCACGCCACCGCCATCGGTGCCAAGCGCCGCGCTCGGCAGCTTGTGGGTGCCTCCCGGCACCTGGCGCGTTATGCTTGCCGGGTAGGCCTCGCCGATCCGGTCCGCGAGACGTACCTGCACCGAGTCTATGCGGGTCCTGAGCAGGCCGACGTCGTCCTGGTGCACCGCCATGTGCACCGACTTTGCGTCCGGCGCAATCAGGTAGCCAATCACGTCTCCCTTGCTGACAAACGTGCCGGGCAGGTCGCTCGAGCGCGGCACGATGAAACGCCCCTTCAGCGGGCTGCGGATATCGAATTCGGCGATACGTGCTTCGAGGTTTTCGAGATCGGCGGCCACGACGCGCAGCTCTTCCTCGGTCAGGCGCGCGGCGACGCGATTACTGCGTTTCTGCGAGGCATACAAAGCCTCGAGTTCGACCTGCCGTGCCCGCAACTGGCGCGCCTGTGCATCCAGCAGCGGATCCTCGCAGCGCACCAGCACTTCGTTCTGCTCGACCCGGCTGTCGGGTTCGCTGACGTAGCCCTCGACGAAACAATCGGCGCCGGCGCGGATGATGGCGCGATCGGGCAACCAGACAACACCTTCGGATTTCGTCCACAGCGGGGCTGGCAGCAGCGTCAGGATACCGACGATTGCACCGATGCCGGCAACGGATACACCGACGGCACGCAGGCGTTGTCGCTCGATTTGCGGGCCGACCAGCACGAACTTGAGCATTTTCAGCGTCGGCAACACCAGCATCAAGAACACCGACCAGCAGGCGAGCAGGATACCGATCACGAAAAACTTGCCGGCGACGAAAAGTACGATCGCAAACATGATGAAAAGCCGGTAAAAAAAGGCCGCAAGGCTGTAAAAAACCAGCCATTTGCGCTCGCCCGGGGTATTGGCCGGAGAATTCGCCGCTTGGCTGCCGAACAGGTACTTCTGGACCAGGTAGCCGAGATACTGGTTCGATTTCTTGCCCAGGTTCGGAATTTCCAGCGCATCCGCCAGCACATAGTAACCGTCGAAACGCAACAGCGGATTGCCATTGAAGAATAATGTCGATACGCCACCGATCAGCATCACGTTATAGGCCATGCCACGGATGATGCCGTGTTCGGCGTAAAGCCAGACAAACAACGCGAGCACCGCCAGCAGCATTTCGGTCATGATTCCCATCGCGCCGACCACCATGCGCTTGCGCTTCTCCCGGAAAGCCGATGCTGCCGACGCGTCGACATAGGGTACCGGCATGAACACCAGCAGCATGACGCCGATTTCGTGGACTTCCCCGCCCCAGACCTTGGTCGCAAAGGCGTGGCCCAGTTCGTGGAAGGCCTTGACCAGCGGGTAGGTGAGCCACAGCAGTAACAGGTTTTGCGGCGCCAGCACCCGGTCGGTAATATTCTCGGTCAGCTCGGGCCAGTGCATCGCCGCGACGAAACAGCCGGCGCCGACGATTCCGAACCAGAGCAGGAAACCGAACCAGCCGAAAAACGGACGCACCAGTGGCAGCCAGGCGGTCAGAAACTTTTCCGGGTCGAACAACGGGAAGCGCAAAGCAAGCGGGCTCCAGAATCGCTGCTTCCAGCGCATGCGCTCCTGGCGCTGGTAGCGGTTGAATAGCTCGAGGCTGTCAGGAGGCACGTCGCACTGCAGTACATCGGCGGAATGGAGTTGAGACAACAGGCGGATGACCTCTTCCTGTCCCGGCGCATCGTCGCCGAGCCGCGACGCGGCCAGTTCCCAGACCTCGTGCACGCTGCGATTGCCGTCGAGCAGGCCGATCAGCTGGTAGGCCGAGGTCGAGAAACGGTAAAAACGACCGGACAGCGGATCCTGCAGCACGTACCAGATCTCGTCGAGATACTCGTGGCGATGGATGCGCGAATGCGAGCGCAGCAGCGGCTTCAGGTCCGCAACGCGATACCAGGATGGACTGAAGATCGAGTCGCTCATGATTGCGCGACATGCATCAGGTAATCGGACACCGCAACGACAGGCAGCCGACTACGCTTCGCCCTTGCCGTTACCCGAATTGCCCTTGCCGCTCTTTTTCGGGCTCGCTTTCTTTTTTGCGGCCCTGGCTGTCCTGGGCTGGTCGGGCGCATCCGCGGGCCCTTCGGAATCCATCCCCGAGGCCGACTCTTTCGCCTGTGCGCCGCCGGCATCCGGCCTGGACCGGTTGGCGAGGTCGGTGACGTTGTGCAACGATTGCAGATGCAGGTAGAGCAGCTCGAGCTCGTCGACGCCGGCGAGTTCCCCGAGTTTTTCGCCCGGCAGCTCTTTCAGTCGGGCGCGATTGACTACCATGAAACCGCCGATCGTCAATTCCTGGCCCGAGCCGAACTTGACCTGCGCCTGCATCGGGTCCAGCAGTTTCAGTTCGTGCAGGTTCTTGCAGAAGGCCTGGGTGCGTGTGAACAAACGCTGGAATTCGGTCTGAAAATCGAGCACCTTTTTCAGGTACGGGGTTTGCTCGCCCGCATCGTCGAACAGGCGCTCGCCCTCGCCTTCCTGGTTGAATCCGCTGAACTCCTCGTCGATGCACAGGGTCAGCGTCTTGCCGTCATCGCTGCTGGAGAAAACATAGGGATAACGGCGTGCGAATGCCGGTATGTATTTCGCATCCCATTTACCCGCCTCGTCGACAAACAGATTCTCGTGTTCGCCGAATCCTAACAGCACCGCAGGCATGATGTTTTTTTCGTTACCCGCAAACACGATCGGGTACTCGCGCACCGCGTCCCGAAACTCCTGCGCCAGCAGCGGCATCGAGTTGACGTCACTAGCGAAGCCGAAGTCGTCGCTGGCCTTTACCCCGCATTTGCCATGCCGCGCCTGGTTCACCGGCACGGCGCGCTCGTAAATCAAAAGCGTCTTGCTCATCGGTTTTTCTCTCCTTCTTGTTTAATTAATATAATCAGGGCCACCAGTACCAGAACCACAGTTTAAACCACTCGACGATGTCGTGAGTCCAGATCCATTGCAGGCTCCTGCGATCGATCATGATTTTACCGGATCCTTCCATCCCGGGACGCAGCAGATCCATGCCCTCGGTCAGGCGAGCCTCGACACGAAAGCGATTGCGTCCTTCCATCGCCTCGGAAACCGGGGTGATCTTTTCGACCACGAAAGGGAACTGATCCCGGGGCAAAGCCTTGAGGATAAGCTGCCCGACCTGTCCCTGTTCGAGATCGGCGATGTTGCGCTCGTCCACCTGCAATACCACGCGGTAGGCATCGAGTGGCGCGATGTTGAGCAGGACTTCGCCACGGCTGACCGGAGAGCCGAGGCGCTGACTCAGATCGCCGCTCACTACCACGCCGTCGAACGGTGCGGCGACCTGGGTACGCGCGATCTGCTCCTCGAGGAGCTCCAGCTGCGCCTCCGCCTGGTCGAGCTGGGCCTTGAAAATATTGACTTCGCTGCGATTTTTCGCCGCCAGCGCGTCGCGATAACGGCGATCGACCTGCTCCTTCTGGCTCGTCCACTTCAGGTACTCGAGCCGCAGGTCGCGGTCGTCGATGCTGAACAGGACCTGGTCCTGCTCCACCACGTCACCGGCGCGGGCCTGCGCCTCGCTGATGTAACCGTTGATGGGAGCGACCACGACCCGCTGCACCGAGCCCTCGAGCACGGCATCGGCCGATACCCGGTAGTCGCCTTCCGCCATCGACAGGAATACGAACAATCCTGCCAAAAGCAATCCGATCAGCTTGGTTGCGTAATGCTTCGGACCGACCAGCCTGATCACGAGGTCACGCATCGATTCGGCCACCTTGGTGATGATCCAGCGGTCGTCGCGCCGTTTTATTTCGAGCAACGGGCCGAGCAAGGCGCCCGCGTGTTCGAGCAGTTCGATGGTTTCGGCGTCGAAGGACTTGCCTCCCGTATGTTCGAAGCTTAGCGCGCCGAGTACCCGGTCGCCGCTACTCATGACGACGGTGCAGATGGCGTCCGCCTCACCGGATTCGGCGAGCTTGGAATGTGCACGGGTTACGAGCCGTCCATCTTCCGCCTGCGGATACAGCACCGTCTCCAGCTGATCGATGGCCTCGTCCATGGCGCCGGTTATCGCCCGCACCAGGTTGGTCTGTTCGCCGAACTGGGCGGTATGCGACACTGCATAAACCTTGGTATGTTTACCACTGCGCAAACCCAGACCGACCCGGTCGCAACCGGTCTGGATTGCGAGTTCGGTGACCAGCGCCATCGCCGCCGCGCGGAAGCGCTTTTGTTCCAGCGCGGTGGCCGTCAGTTGCAGTAACCGCGACAGTCGCTCCCGACTGCCCGCGGAGCTGCCCTGGTCGGCGCGCCGCAGGTAAGCCTCGAGCCAGCCGCAACCCCACTGCAGCCGACGCATGATGGCTAGCAACTGGGCCTCGTCACAATCGGAAAATTCGAGCGCAACCACGCCGAACAAGTGATTGTCCACCAGTAACGGATAAGCGAGCTGACTCGGTTGTTCGCCCTGCGAAGCACGATTCACAACCCCGCGGCGCTCTACCATCGCCGATTCTGCGGCGTGCGAAAGGGTGGCTGGCATTTCGTCCCCTTCCGGCCACCCGGCCGCAGGCACGAACGGACCGCGTTCCGCCGGGCCGAGAACCACCACGCCGCGGGTGACCTTGTCCAGCATCGAGACCTGCAGTGTCAGCCAGGCAGTGGCAAAGTCATCGGCGGTCGAAGCCTCGGTAAACCGATGCCATAGCGCCTGATCGAGATAGGCGACGCGCCCGGAATCCTTCGAAGAGGTGGAACTTTTAGAACTGCCGGGGTCGGTACTGCTCATAACATCAAAACCTGGGTAGCGGCGTTACTTACCCGGCCGTTTTTCCTGAGGCTCGACCTCGAGCTTACCGAAGCGGGACTCGTACTCGTCGAGCACACCATTCAGCAGCAACGCGAAACGTTTGGCGGCAAAGGGGCTCAGAATAATGCGGTTTGTCAGCTCGATCTTGACCGGCTTGTCTTCTGAAATTTTCCAGGTTTTATTGGTACCGAACACCAACGCGACTTCTTCGCGGGTGCTCGCCGCATTGGCCACGTTGGCATAGGTGGTATCCATTTTAGAATCATCCCACTCGACTCGGGATGCACTTGCCTGTTGTTTTGCGCCTGCCGGGCCCGGTGCTTCT
>JAOTUD010000223.1 GCA_029864065.1 Gammaproteobacteria bacterium
TAACCAGGTAAGTCGTCCACTTGATGCGCACATCGTTGGCCGAGAGTTCGGGCGCCATGTTGCTGGTCGACGAAATCGGCGGATCTTCTTCCGAGTAGAAATCGATGTACTGCTGGATCATTTCGTCTTCATCCAGCGCAACGATGCGCGCATAGGCGCGCAGGTATCCCTTGACAAAAATCGGCGCGGTTATTTCTTCGAAATTGTTTTCCTCGATGGCCTCGAGAATGGCGGGGCTCAAATGCATGCGGTCGGCGACATCGTCGAGCGACATTCCCTGCTGGATGCGCGCCGCCTGCAGCCGGTCGCCGGGGCCGATGCCGGTGGGACGAGGCTCGTTTTTCGCGTTATTTTCGCCAGCGCTCATATTACTGGATCTTCAACCAGGCCTGGTATTCGGGCGAGTCGTAAAAATCCTTTTCCAGCCGCAGCGCATATTCCTCGACGTTCGCATTGCTGTCGAGTTGCAACTCATTTCTGATCGACAGCCACAGGCTTTTCGCGGTCGCCCTCGCGACCAGGTGGAAGCGGTCCAGGTAAATCTTGGCCTGCGCATGGTCACCTTCCTCGAACAACAGTTCGGCCATCGACAGCAACGCCGGCGAAAAATCGCTTTTTGCGGCAAGCGCCTTGCGCAAGTACCCCTTGCCGGGATCCGTTTGCCCAGCCTTGATCAGGCAAATCGCCGCGTTGGTGTAGGCATATTCAGGCGTGTTGTAAAGCGGGTTGTCGAGCGCCTGTAAAAAATATTTTTCCGATTCGAGTTCGCGACCGTTGCGGCACAGGAAGGTACCGTAGTTATTGGCCGCCTGCGAGTCCTTCGGATCGAGCGAGGTCGCCTTCCTGTAATGAAACTCTGCCAGTTCGATTTGTTTGAGCCGATCCTGCAGGATGGCGTAGGCGTTATGCGCCGCGGCGGAATCCGGGTTCTGCGCTATCGCCTTGCTCAGCTTTTCGCTGGCAAGCTCCAGCTTGTTTTGCTGCAGGTAGCCGATGCCGAGCTGCACGTTGATCGCGCTGGCTTTTTCGTTCTTGGATTGCTGCGGATTTACCGCCACGCAGGCCTGCAACAGCCCGGCCATCAGCAATACCGCGATGAGCCTGTCAATGCGCAACTGTCACCCCCCCGATCTGAGCGAGGCTCAGCTGGTACTTCTCACTGCGCCGACTGCGATCCTGAAAAGCGCCGACCAGCTGCCCGCAGGCGGCGTCGATGTCGTCACCGCGCGCGCGCCGGGTCACGGTCACGATTCCCTTGCCCGAGGTATAGTCGCGGAAGCGATCGATGGTTGCCGTGTCCGAACAGCGATATATCGCACGTGGATACGGGTTGAACGGTATCAGGTTCAGTTTGCACGGGATATTGCCGATAACGCCGACCAGCTCGCGCGCGTGCTCGAGACTGTCGTTGACACCTTCGAGCATGACGTATTCGAAGGTGATCTTGCGGCTCTTGTAGCCGTCGATATAGCCGCGGCAGGCTCGCATCAGGTCGCTGATCGGGTATTTCCGGTTCAGCGGCACCAGCTGGTTGCGCAGCTGGTCGTTCGGCGCGTGCAGCGACACCGCGAGCGCAACGTCTGTCACCTGCTCCAGTTTTTCCATGGCCGGCACGACCCCCGCGGTGCTGATCGTGACGCGGCGCTTGCTCAACGCGTAGCCGAAATCATCGCACATCATATCGACCGCCGCGATCACCGCGTCAAAATTGAGCAGCGGTTCGCCCATACCCATCATCACGACGTTGGTGACACCCTGCTGGTAGCCTTCCTCGCGCAGGGCGTGATGCGCAAAATGCAGCTGGGCAATTATTTCCGCGGTCGTCAGGTTGCGGTTGAAACCCTGTTTCGCGGTCGAGCAGAAACTGCAGTTCAGGGTACAGCCCAATTGGGACGAAACGCATAAGGTCATGCGCGACTTCTCCGGAATCAGCACGCACTCGATCGCGTTGTCGCTGTCGTCGACACCGAGTAGCCACTTGCGCGTGCCATCGGCCGAGCGCTGCTGGGTCAGGATTCGGGGCCGCTCGATACGGCAATTCTGCTGTAAAAACTCGCGCAGTATTTTCGACATGTCGGTCATCTGCGCGAAATCGGTGATCCCGCGCTGATGCACCCACTGCATCAACTGCCTGGCGCGAAACGGCTTTTCGCCATTGGCGACGAAAAACGCCTCGAGCGCGGCTCGATTGAAATCGAGTAGGTTAATTTTTTCGGTCACAGACATCGGATTGAATACGGGTACTCTGGCTCGGCCATACATGACAGCCCGGCAAGGACAGACTGCCGGGTCGATCGACGGATTTTACGCATAAATCGGTTCCAGTAGAAGTGAAATGCTTCGTCGGACCGGGTATTTACGGACATTTGCCGCGATTTTTCGGGAAAACCGCTTGTTAGGCCGAGGTTGCCCGATATAATTCGCATTTTCAAAGGTTTATCCAGGCGTCCGCCGCAGATGATCTTCACCGAAACCCGAGGTAACGACGGCACCCGCGATGCCCGCGTGAGCTTTGCGTCGGCATTGCTGTCGCCGGTTGCGTCGTTCGGGGGCATCTACAGCCCCGAGCCCCTGGCGCCGCTGCCGCCGGACTTTTTGCGCCGGCACCTGGACAGCTCCTACCAGGAATTGGCGCTGGCCTTGCTGCAATACCTGGATATCGACATCGACGCGTCGATACTGCGCGAGGCGCTGGCTTTGTACAATCGTTTCGACGACCCCAATGACCCGGTTCCGGTCGTCAAGATCGATGAAAAGCTGTTCGTCGCCGAGCTCTACCACGGCCCCACCCGCGCGTTCAAGGACGTGGCGCTGCAACCCTTCGGCCTGATCCTGTCGCGGCTGGCGCAGCAGCAGAACCGGCAATACCTGATCCTGACGGCAACCAGCGGCGACACCGGTCCGGCGGCGCTCGAGACCTTTCGCGAACGCGCCAATATCCGCGTCGCCTGCCTTTACCCGGATGGCGGCACCTCCGACGTGCAGCGCCTGCAAATGGTCACCGAGGCGGCCGGCAACCTGAAGGTCATCGGTATTCGAGGTAACTTCGACGACGCCCAGGCGGCGCTCAAATCCCTGTTGTCGTCGCCAAGCTTCAACCAACGGCTGCGCGAACTCGAGGTTTCGCTGTCGGCCGCGAACTCGGTCAATTTCGGGCGCATCATTTTCCAGATGCTGTACCAGTTTCATGCCTACCTGGCGCTGGTGCGTCAGCGTGAAATCGCGCTCGGCGATGAGGTCGTGCTGCACATTCCGAGCGGCAACTTCGGTAACGCGCTGGGCGCCTACTATGCGCACCGGCTCGGGTTGCCGATCGCGAAAATCGTGATCGCGTCGAATGCCAACAACGTACTCACCGAGTGGATCGATAGCGGCCGCTACGATCTGAGCAAACGCGATTTGATCGCGACGACGTCGCCGGCGATGGACATTCTCAAATCCTCGAACGTCGAGCGCGTCCTGTTCGACCTGTTCGGCGCCGCACGCACGCGCGAACTGATGGGTCAACTCGACGACCAGGGCTGGTACCAGCTGGATCCCGCGGAGCAGGCCCGCATCGGGTCGATATTCGCCGCCGACTTTTGCTCCGACGCGGAAAGCATGCAGTTTATCAAGCAGGCATTTGCCGGGGGTTACCTGCTCGATCCGCATACCGCCACCTGTTTCAAAAGCTGCCGCAGGCCCGAGTTTGCGGACCGCGTAAACCTTATTTACTCGACCGCCGAGTGGACCAAGTTCGCGCCCATCGTCGATCAGGCAATCAACGGCGGTCAGCGGCAGCCCGATCGCGCGGCGCTGGCATCGGTCGCGGCGACGGCCGGCATCGAGATGCCGGCGGTGATCGCGGGCCTGTTCGACAAACCGATTGCCCACCCGGACGTGGTCGACAAGCGGGCGATCGAATCCGGGATTCTCGAATTTCTGGAGTCGAAAGCCTAGCTTTCCGGCGCCAGTCCGGTCTCGGTCCAGCGCATCGCTATGACGCCTGCAAGCCCCAGCACCGCGAATCCTAGCACCAGCGGCAAAACCGTATTGTCGTAGGCGTCGGCCACGATGACGCCGAAGACGACCGAGATCAGCGTCGATATTGACCCGATTACCGCGGATCCTAATCCCGCCATGTGCCCAAGCGGCTCCATTGCCATCGCATTGAGATTTCCGAAAAGAATTCCGAAACAGAAAAACACGATCAGCAAGTAAAGCATCAACAGGTTCAGATGAGGATGCCCGTCAGAAAAAACTGCGACCATAAAAAAACCAAACGACAACGCGCAGATCGTAAGCAGTGCGATCCGCGACAGGCGTCGCATCCCGAAACGCATCACCAGGCGCGCATTGACCAGCGTTGCAAACCCGATCACGCAGGCCAGGATCCCGAAATACAGGGGGAAAAGTTCAAACAGCTGGTACTGCACCTGGAATATCTGCTGGGAACTGCTCAAATAACCGAGGAAGGCGCCGAAAACAAATCCCATCGTCACGGTGCAACCCAGCGCCGCCCGGATGCGCAGGATGCTATTGATATCGATTATCAGCTTCGCGAACGAAAAGGCGCTACGATTCTCGTGGGTAAGCGTCTCTGGCTGGCGTTTCCAGAACCATAGCCCGATCAGCAGGGCCATTACGAGAAAAGTCGCGAAAATGGATCGCCAGTCAGCGACCAGCAGGATACCCTGACCCAGCGCCGGCGCAAATACCGGAACCAGGATGAAAACCGTCATCACCAAGGACATGACCCGGGCCATTTCGCGACCCCTGTAGCGATCGCGCACCAGGGCGATCGACACGATACGCGGCCCCGCGGCGCCAAGTCCCTGCAGGAAACGGCCCAGCAACATTTGCGTAAAACCCGTGGCAAGCAGCGATAAAACGCAGCCTGCGGCAAAAACGACAAGGCCCGATATGATCGCGGGGCGGCGACCGATCGAATCGGACAGTGGACCGAAAAAAATCTGCCCCGAGGCCATGCCTGCAAAAAACACCGAGATCACGTACTGGCTGTCGTTGATCCGGGTAACGCCAAGATCGGAGGCGATGTCCGGCAATGCCGGCAGCATTGCGTCGATCGACAGCGCGACCATCGAAATAATCAACGCGATCAGGATCACGAATTCGACAAAACCCGGGCCGCTGCCCGCGCCAGGATTCATCAACTGGATGCTCGCGGGGGGTTCAATTCGGCGGCAGCCGCAGCAGCAGGCAGCTTGCGCTATCGGGACAAAGCGATGCGAATTGCCGGGTTCGCATGATCGCGACGGGTACCCGATCGCGCGACACCCGGCAAAATCCGAGATGCTCGAAGTAATCCGCCGCCGTCTCGGTTAGCAGGTATATCGCCTGGCTGCCCTGCGCCTGCGCCTGCGCGACCAGGAATTCGGTAATCAGCCGCGCCAGTCCGCGCCCGCGATACCGCGGATGCACGACCAGCGAGCGCAGCAGCGAGAATTCCGCCGCCGGTTCGAGCCCGCCGGCCGCGATCAGCCGGTCCTGATCAATAACGCCATAGAAAATATCGGCCTGTTCGGCGCAGTCCTGCGAGGGCAGGCCGTTGCTGTCCAGCAGTTCAACGAGTTGTGGCAGCTGTTCGGGTTGTAACCTGACAATCGAGTTCACCGGCAAAGCCCCGGTAGCCCTGTTTCAGTCGCCATCCAGCGTTTCGACGCGGATGCGGTGGACATCCCCGTGCACGACATCGAGACCGGTAATCGCATTTATCGCATCGACCA
>JAOTUD010000224.1 GCA_029864065.1 Gammaproteobacteria bacterium
GGCGAATTCCGAAACGATGCGCCAGTTGCGCGACAAACTGGAACAGTAGAATTCTATACAAACGAAGTAACTAAAGTGATCTGCAATTTCGCGACTAATTCAAATTGAAACATTTATAAAAGGATGCTTGCGATGAAAATACCAGAAAAGTTCAAACGCTACCTGTTACACATTTAGCCGGGGCTCGTCATCGCATCGATGCCGGCAGGAAACACCTTCGCCCGGCAGGCGGTGGTCGGCATCGGCGACAGTATCGGCGAAGGCGTGCAGGGCGCGGATGCCGCCTGGCAGACGCAGGCTTACAGTTACCTCAACCTGTTGAATTATCAAATTGGCGGCGATTTGACCCTGCCTTATATCCAGTCGGGCCTTTTCGGAATGGTCGGTGATCCGGCCGGGCGACAGCGCATATATCCGAACGACATGGCATCCAACGTGGCGGTTTCCGGCGCGACCGTGAATTCGCTGCTGTACCAGCGCGCCATCGCTCAAACCCAGGCGCAAATCAGCAACGAAACCGAACTGGTTCTGTATCCCAGGCTGCAGACGCAAATGGAGTATGTCGAGTCAGCAAAACCTGTTGTCATACTATGCTGGATCGGCAATAACGACGTGCTTTCGGCCGCGCTTGCTTTTGGCAATATGAACGCATCGCAACTGACCCCTGTGGCCGATTTCGAGCGAGATTATATCGCGATGACAGACCGGTTGGGTACGCTCGTCAGCAGCAATGGCAGCGCCGTTGTGTTCGCGAACATTCCAGACGTTACCAGTATCGGTTTCCTCGTCAACCGCGCCAACGCGGAAGCGATGACGGGGTTCCCGGTCCCCTTGCCCGACGGGCACTATACGTCGATTCTGGGCGTGCTGTTGATGAAATTCCTTGGCGACGCGAGCCTGGTCAACGATCCGAATTTCGTGCTGGATAATACTGAGGTAACAGCCATCCGCGATCGCACCCAGGCATTTAACGACATAATCCAGCGAGAGGCCGATCGTATCGGTATGCCCGTCGTCGATATCAATGCGAAATTTAACGAATACCTGGCCAATCCCCCGGTTTTTGCCGGCAGGCCCCTGACGAATACGATCCTCGGAGGATTATTCAGCCTCGACGGTGTTCACCCGTCCAATATCGGGCATGCCCTGATTACGAATGAATTTATCAAGACCATCAACCAGGCTTTCAACGTGAATGTACCGGAGTTCTCGCCCGATACCCTGAATTTCCTGTACTTGCTGGATCCGAGCATCGACAAGGACGGTGACGGCAAGGCTACGGGCCGCCTTGGCGTAGGGCTGATCGAAACGCTGGCCTTTCTGTTGGGCTTCACCGGGGATACCAACGATTTTTAACCCTGGTCGAGCGACACCCGGTCGATCCAGAACTTACCGGCAACGCGTCACCGGTCAGATGGCCGGCCTTCCAGTCCACGCCTTTTCAGCCGCGGAGGCATCCGTATGTCAAAGCGCCTCGAAAACTACGATATCCGCATCCGGGTATTCCGCGCCGGTTACCGGATCGATAAGGCGGCAACCAATCATCGTATAGGTTCGGCTTAAAATTCGGTGTGAGCGCATTATTGCACCAAACGACCACAGGCTACCTGAACAATTGCCGCGTAACGTCCGGCGGCAGGCGCCCGGCCTGCTCGATGCGGTACTTGTTGTAGCCGGTGCTTTTCGCGACCAGGTTTAGCACGCTCTTCACCTGCTGATCGATGCCGGTTTCCGACTCGATCCTGATATCGACGGTGTATAATCCCGTCGCGTCGACTTCGCCCTCGCCGTCGACATCCAGGCTCGCGTCCAGGTCGATCAGCTTGAAATCGTACTTTTGCGGATTACCGGTAAAATCCACCTGGTAATCGCCGATGTTGAGCTTGATGCCCGAATCGTCGAGCCCAAGGTCGCGCCAGATCAGCTTGCCATTTAAAGCGGTCGGCTTGCCGTCGATCACGGCCAGGTCGTCGATCAACAACTCCACCCGGCCAGCCGGCTGCACCGGCAGGTTGGGCAGGTACTTGACGATCTCGACAACCGGGTACTCGATCCTCGCCCCGCTAACCTCGGTGTCGCCGTTCAACAAATCGTAGGCGACCTGGATCGTGCCCTGCTCGTAGGTGACGCGGTAGCAGACCTTCAGCAGCGGGATACACGACGGCAGGTAGCGATAATCGATGTCGCGCACCGGGAATTGGTTGACGCTGATTTCCTGCGCCTTGCCGCGAACGATGGTACCGTCGATGCCGACCAGCCGTACCGTGTCGGGAACCTTAACGTACGGCAGCACCTGCTGGATCGGCAGGTTGAACAGCAGCGCGACCACCAGGCACAGCAGAAAGAACAGGGTGAACTTCCAGAGCCTGATCATTTAACGGCGCACGAGCACGAGGCTGCTGTCGACGATCCCGGGATTGTCTGCGGCCGAAATGCGCAGGTCCTTGACCTCGAGCCCGCTCGCATTGACCTGCGCGATGAAATTGACGAGGCGGTTGAAATCGACCGCGTTGTAGCGAATCCGAATCTCGTCGGCGCCGATCGGCGACATTTGCGACAACTGCCCGGCCAGCCCCTGGCGGCGCACCGCCTGGTCGATGAAATTGGCGAGCGTGCCGCTGAATTCGCTGGTGCTGTCCGCCATTTCCGTGGCCGGCAGGCTCGCGATCGCGGAACGCATCCACACCAGGTCCACGCGCTGCTGCTCGATCGCCTCGCGCAGCGCCGCCGCGCGTTCCTGGTAGGGCTCGATGACGAAGGCATGCACGCCGAGTACGAGCACGACCAGCAACGCGATCACGATGATCGCTCTTTCGCGCGGCGTGGCGCGTTCGAGCAGGCTAAGCATCGCTGCCCCCTTCGAGCACCAGTCGTCCCGAACTCTTTTCCGGCTTGATATTGAGGCTTTCCAGCCTGGCGCTGACGCCGAGCTTGCGTACGCTCTCGAGCAGCGCCTCGATACTCTTCAACTGCGCGCTGCTGATGTCGAAGCTGAGCTGCCTGCCCTGGAAACCGATGCGCGTAATCTCGACATCGGGATAATTACTGCGCGCGTTGGTGAAATCGAGCAGCAGCTTCAGGAAACCCTGTTCACGCTCGCTCGCCTGCAACTGGCGCATGCGCTCTATCAACAGCTTCTTCAGGTTGTCGTTTGCGCTGGTGCCCTGCGGCAGGAAGGACTTGAGCAGCTCGTACTGCTGCTGCCTGATGCCGGCGAGCTCGTCCTCGAGTTCCTGCAATGCAACGGCCTTGTTATAGGCGCCAATGGCGAGCAGCGCCACGATTAACAGCCCAACCCATTTCCACGTCTTCGCGAGGCCACGCCACACCGACGAGAGCTGGTAATCGCGCTGCTGCAGGTCGATGACGGGCGCATCGACAAATCCCGGTTTTACCGAAGCGAGCGCGTAGCGCTCGACCTCGTAGCCGTCGAGTTCGGGCGCGGCTTCGTCCGTGGCGCCATAAAAGCGGATCCTGTCGATTTCGACATCGCGCGTGACGAGCTCGAGCATCGCCGGCAGCGCCTGCGCGTGGCATTTGAGCCCGCGGTAGGTGCCGTAGCGCAGCAGGCAACCGTCGTGGCCTTCGCTCAGCGACACGCCCTCCCCCGGCCACGGGCACAGGAAAATTTCGGGGATAATGCGCGACAGCCGCAGCCCGTGCCCCTGCGCCAGCGCGAGGCAGCGACCCATGATGGCGCGCGACACGACCGCGATCGAAACCGGGTTTTGCGAGGTATCGCCGAGCGCGAAGTGCTGCGACTCGATATCCTGCGCGAGCTGGTCTTCGACCTGGTATTCGATCGCGGCGAGCACCTGGCGGCCCGCCTTTTCCGGCAGCTCGATACTGGTCAGGTAAACGCATTGCTGCGGGATTACGATGATCACCGGGTGCGGGTTTTGCGACGCGATCACCGGCAGTTCGCCCTCCCCGGCCAGCTGCCAGTCGAGCGCGGCCGAGCCGTCGACCTCGTCGAAATTCGCCCAGCGAAAGTCGGCAAGCTCGTCGTCGGTGAACTGGATCAGCAGGCGCATGTTCAGTATTGTCCAAGGGTGCGGTTCAGCACCAGAGTCTTGCCCTTGTCGTCGCGATACACCAGCGAGGTCAGGTTGAACACCTGCTCGCCCTGCACGACCTGCCCGTGGGCGCGGAAGAAGCGCGTATCGACCGACAGGCCCTCGGTCTCGTAGGGCAGCTGCAGGCGTTCGATGAACTCCTCGATGCTTGCGTACGGATCGTTTTCGCGCTCCTCGATAAATTTTTTCACGTCGCCCTCTTCGCCCAGGCTCTGAAATATTGTTTCGGACATGGTATTCACGTTAAGTGTAGTCGGTGTCGGCAGCGCGGTGATGTGCGGTTCCAGTTTTTCGTAAATTTCCGGGGTGACGTTCTGCACCAGCCGCAACTCGCTGATGTCGACCATCGCGCGGTTGGCGACGCGGTAGGATTCGTAATTCTCTTCCATACCGTCCGGGTAGCGGATGTCGAAGTCCTTGTCGATCCAGTCCATCAGGGCCGGGATGAAACGGTCGTCGACGCCGAGATTATCGCACAGACGCCTGAACCGGGTGACCTCGAGTTCCGATAACGGCAGCTGGTTGAGGTTGAACTTGGCCTGCTCATCCTCGAGGTAGCCGGTCAGGTAACCGCCCTCGATCGGCAGCCCGGGAATGCCGGCGGCCCAGTACTCGTCGAGGCTGTCGACCTCGGACTCCTCGCGGTCCTCGCGCAGGTAAATGCGCGCCCAGTCCTCGAGCCCGACCGCGTAGAGGCCGGCGCGATCCATCGTCTGGATGTGCCCGGTCTTGCGGATCGTGAACTTTTCCTCGTAGATGATGCTGACCGCGATCGTGGTCGCAATGGTCACGATCAGCATCGCCATCAGCAGCGCGAGGCCGCGTTGAGCGCGGATGCTAGAGCGCGCCACCGGGCACCTCCAGGTAGCGCGTGATTTCGCCGAGGTCGGTGAGCTCCAGTGTAATCGCCAGCATGATCGGGGCGCCTTCGCTGTCGCCCGATTCGCCCGGCCAGTTGCGGATCGGCTGCCCGAGCCCGTTCAGAAAACCGACTTCCATCGATTCGACGTCGTCGAGCAGCTTGACCTGGATCGGTTGCTCGCCGATGCCCTGGTCCAGCGAACGCCAGTGGCGGCGCAGCAGCTGCTTGTCGAGCACGAGGTACTGCACGCGTTGCAGCGTGCTGCGCGGCTGCGCCAGCAGGTTGCCCCAGCCGCTGCGGGTGAAGGTGATGACGTCGTCCTCGATCAGGATGTTCGCCTCCTCGTCGCCGTACTGGTTGCGAATCGCGCGCGGCGACACCTGGGTCCAGTCGCGGATGAAGTAAACCACCGCGAACTGCAGGTCCGACAGGCGATCGTTGGCGTCGGCGACGGCCTGGCCGGTGCGCGTCATCTGCCCGAGCCCGCCGAACGCGATGACCCCCATCAGCGCGAAGATCGACACCGCGATTACCATCTCGAACAGCGTGAATCCCGCCGCTTTGCTCCTTCGGTTACGCATCCGAATTATCCCCGCGAAATGCCCGCCCCTTGAAGTCATCCCCGCGCAAGCCCCGGCTATTGACGTCATCCCCGCGAAAGCGGAGATCTCGCCGTCCTTCCACGCTGCTATTTCTGTGAACACATGTAACCCGCAGCTGCCGCTCCGCACAAGATCCCCGCCCCGGCTCAAGGCTGGGGGGAACCTTACGCGGGGATGACATA
>JAOTUD010000225.1 GCA_029864065.1 Gammaproteobacteria bacterium
TGTGTTCAGCGCGCCATAAGTCTTTTCGAAGTCCGGCCCCTGCGCAAAAATAAAACCGAGATAGCTCGCACCCTCGGGTAGCGGAACCAGTTCGTAACCGGGGTTGATATGGATTTCGATATCTTCGACGAATTCGGTCCGCATCGCATCGGTCAGCCCCTCGACGCGTTTCAGGATACCGGCCGCGGTTATCGGAATCATCAGCACCCCGGCCGCTTCGGCGCGCTCGCCGGGCAGGGGCGGAAAGCCACACATACCCTCGATGACCAGTTCCTCCAGTTTCTGCTGCAGCGAAAATTCGATCAACTGTCCGCATTGCCCGCCGATGGTGCGTGCGGCGAGTTCCACCAACACGGGGCCCGACGCCGACAGGCGCGCCTCGGCATGCACGGGCCCCTGTTCGAGTCCGTAGGCGACACAGCATCTGGCGATTTCGTCGATCAACTCTCGCTGCCTGTCGCGATTCAGCCGGCTGGGGGTCAGGTAAAAGGTTTCTTCGAAAAATGGGCCGGTCAGCGGCTCGGGCTTGTCGAATATCGTCAACAACCTGAATTCGCCGTCGACCATGAATCCCTCGACCGCGTACTCGGGACCGTCGATATAGGATTCGACGAGCAAATGATCGCGCGTAAATCCACCAAGCCCCGCGGTTTCGAGAATTGCATCGATACGCCGACAGGCCGCCGCGAATCCGTCATCGTTATCGACCCGGATCACGCCGCGACTCGCGGACAGCCCCAGCGGCTTGATCACGACCGGATAGGGTATCTGCAGCGCGGATAAATCGATATTGGCAAGCTCTATGACCTGGTAGCGCGGCGTGTTGCACCCCGCCGCGGCCAGTGCCGCGCGGCCGAGATCCTTGCGCTGGGTGAGCTGCGCCGCGCCGGGTTTATTGTGCGGCAGCCCGAGCCTTGCGGCCAGTCGGCTGCACAACTCGACGCAGCTGTCATCGGTCGCGAGTACACAGTTTACTCGCCGCTTTTCGAGGACCGCGAGAATAGTCTCTAGCGCCGACTCCGGGCGATCGAAATCGACCGTAATGCCGTTCGCGACATCGGGCACCAGCGAATGCTCGCTATTGGATACCACCATGATCGGCCTGTCGAGCGCGCGCGCGGCGGCGCTGTAGGCGGCAATGCGGTAACTGCCCGACGGGGCGACCAAAACGACAAAGCCTGACGAATTGCCAGGCTTTGCAGGGTTTTGTTGCCTGTTTTTAATCTGAGATCAGGCGCAGCCGCCGCCGCCGCCAGCCGAACCGCAGCCGCCACAGACACCGGAACCGCCGGTTTCGGCAAAAACGTTGTTGAACACGAAGCGCTCGCGGCCGACTTCCTGGATGTAGTCGATCTGCGCGCCCTTCAGGTAATTCAGCGCGACGACGTCGACCAGGATCCTGAATCCGTCGAATTGCAATACGTTGTCGAAATCGGTCTGCTCGTCGGTAAAGGTCATGCCGTACGACATTCCGCCGCATCCGCCACCGCTGATGTAAATGCGGATAGCGGATACGTCCTCGTCGGTCTGGGTTACGATCTCGTGCAACTTGTCCTGCGCCGACTGCGTAACTTCGAGGTCGTTAACTGTCAGGCTCGGCTGGAACGCGTCTGCACCGGCGACGGGCGCGGACTTTGCCTTCTGCGGCGGGGTGTAAATTCCTACATTTTCCATGATTGACTACCTGCAACTATACAATTGGGCGATTATACACTTAAATCTTTGAATTCAACATGATTACGCTGATCGGGGTAACGCCGGTCTGTGGCAACAAATGTGGGGTATAGCGAGAGGATTGCAAGGCCAAAACCGGGTACAGGCCATTAATATGTCGTGTTTTTTAGTGATAGTTGCGCGGCTTTTTTGTACTATCGCCTTCTTTTTAGCCCGAGGAACTGCCGATGTTCTCCAAATCAATGAATATTGCCGATTTCGACCCCGAACTGTGGGAGTCGATGCAACAGGAAGAGGCGCGACAGGAAGACCATATCGAACTGATCGCTTCCGAAAACTACGCCAGCCCGCGGGTTATGCAGGCCCAGGGTTCGGTGCTGACCAACAAGTATGCCGAGGGTTATCCATCCAAGCGTTATTACGGCGGTTGCGAATACGTCGACATCGCGGAAACCCTTGCGATCGATCGCGTCAAGAAGCTGTTCAATGCCGACTACGCCAATGTGCAGCCGCACTCGGGCTCGCAGGCCAACGCCGCGGTGTTTTTCGCGCTGCTGAATGCGGGCGACACGATTCTCGGCATGAGCCTGGCTGACGGCGGTCACCTGACCCACGGCGCCAAGGTCAACTTTTCGGGCAAGCTGTTCAACGCGATCCAGTACGGATTAAATGCCGAAACCGGCGAGGTCGATTACGACCAGGTCGAGGCGCTGGCGAAGGAACACAAACCAAAGATGATCATCGCGGGCTTTTCGGCCTATTCGCGGATCATGGACTGGCAGCGTTTTCGCGATATCGCGGACACGGTCGGCGCCTACCTGTTCGTCGATATGGCGCATGTCGCCGGACTCGTCGCGGCTGGCGTTTATCCGAGCCCGGTACCGGTCGCCGACGTCTGCACCAGCACCACGCACAAGACCCTGCGCGGTCCCCGCGGCGGCATTATCCTTGCCAGGGCCAACCAGGAAATCGAAAAGAAACTGAGTTCGATGGTTTTCCCGGGAACCCAGGGCGGCCCGTTGATGCACGTTATCGCCGCCAAGGCGGTGGCCTTCAAGGAAGCGATGAGCGACGAGTTCGTCGAATACCAGAAGCAGGTTCTGGTCAACGCCAACGCGATGGCGGAAGAATTCATCAAGCGCGGCTTCGACGTGGTTTCGGGCGGTACCGACAATCACCTGTTCCTGCTGTCGCTGATCGGCAAGGGTATCACCGGTAAGGATGCCGACGCGGCCATGAGCAAGGCGCATATCACGGTCAACAAGAATTCGGTACCCAACGATCCGCAGTCGCCGTTCGTGACTTCGGGATTGCGTATCGGCTCGCCGGCCATTACCACGCGTGGATTTACCGAGCAGGATTCGCGCGACCTGGCCAACTGGATGAGCGATATTCTCGATGACATGGGTAACGACGATTTGATCGCCACCGTGCGCGCCAAGGTCAGCGAGATTTGCGCCCGCCTGCCGGTGTACCGGAATTAAACCCGGCGCATCATGAAATGCCCATTCTGCGGTACCCCGGATACGAGGGTGGTCGACTCGCGACTCGCCTCTGAATCGACCCAGGTGCGCCGCAGAAGGGAATGCGTTTCCTGCGAGACACGCTTCACCACCTACGAATCACCGATGCTCAACATGCCGATGGTGATCAAGAACGACGGCAGCCGCGATACCTTCGACGAGCTACGATTGCGCAGCGGCATGCTGCGGGCCCTGGAAAAACGGCCGGTGTCTGCCGAACAGATCGAGGACGCGATCAGCCACATCAAGCGTCAACTGATCGGTATCGAGGCGCGTGAAATTTCGTCGCGCGAAATCGGCGCCATGGTAATGCACGAATTGCGGCGCCTCGACCATGTTGCCTATATCCGTTTTGCCTCCGTGTACCTGAGCTTCGAGGATATCGAGGCCTTCGAGGAAGCCATCGAGGCGCTCGCCTCGGAACCCACCCCGGAAATGCACCGCAGACAGGTCCCGCTGATCGACGAGGACAGCTGATGCCGCCGACGCAGCATCATCATCGCTGGATGGCGGAAGCGCTGCGCCAGGCGCGCAAGGGTTTATACAGCACCCACCCCAATCCCCGTGTCGGCTGCGTCGTCGTCGCCGATGACGTCATGATCGCGGCGGGCTGGCACGAGTATACCGGCGGCTCTCACGCCGAGGTCAACGCGATCGAATCCGCGGAGATTCCGCGCGGCGCCGATTTTTACGTCACGCTCGAGCCGTGCTCGCATCATGGCAGGACTCCCCCCTGCGTCGATGCCTTGCTCGCGGTCCAGCCGGCGCGGGTGATCGTCGCGATGCAGGACCCGAATCCCGAGGTCGGCGGCCGCGGGCTCGACCGGCTGCGCGCTGGCGGGGTCGAAGTCATCTGCGGCGTGCTCGAGACGCAGGCGCGGGAACTCAACGCCGGTTTCGTCAAGCGCATGCAACAGGGGTTGCCATACGTCAGCGTCAAGATGGCCTGCTCGCTCGATGGTCGCAGCGCGCTCGGCAACGGAATCAGCCAATGGATAACCGGCGAACCGGCAAGGCGCGACGTGCAATTCCTGCGCGCCAGGGCCTCGGCGATCCTGAGCAGCGCGCAAACGGTGCTGGCGGACGACCCGTCGTTGAACCTGCGCCTGTCGCGACACGACCTGGGGCAGGCCGCGCGGCCGCGCCATCCGGTTCGGGTCCTGCTGGATTCGAATCTGCGCCTCAAGGGTAACGAGCGGATATTTTCGAGCGACGGCGAAATCTGGATCTATACCTGCAGTAATAATATGAACAAGAAGCAAAAGCTGACGGAGCTTGGCGCTCAGGTGTTCGGCGCGGCGGCCAACGATGCCGGTCGTGTTGCGTTGCCCGCGATGTTGCGTGACCTGGCGTCAAGGGGGATTAACGAAGTGCATACCGAGTGCGGTCAAACCCTCGCGGGCGCGTTGATCGCCGAGCGACTCGCCGATCGCATCATGCTGTACATGGCGCCCCATTTACTGGGCAGCGGGGCGCGTGGCAGCTTTGACCTGGGCGAAATCAACGCCATGGCGCAGCGCAAAACCTGTCGTATTTGCGATATTCGCCAGGTCGGCGAAGATTTACGCTTAACGCTGGATCTCGAGCAGGGCTAACCGTGTCGACGATAGTTGCCGTAGTAAAAAACAATATTGCCTGCATTGCCGCAGACAGCCTGACCAGTTTCGGCGAAACCAAGCAGGCGGCGCACTACGTCAGCGATTACGAAAAAATCATTGCGTTTGCCGATCACAACTACATCGGCATCGTCGGCAGCGCGGCCCATCACCTGGTGATGCAGAACCTGTTCGAAAAGCATGCCGATAAAATCGATTTTTCCGATCGCTTGAGCATATTCGAATCGATGCGCCAGCTGCACCCGATACTGAAAGACGAATATTATCTGAACAGCAAGGATGAGGACGACGACTCGTACGAGTCCTCCCGCGTGGATGCCCTGGTCATGAACCGGAACGGCATATTCGGACTCTACGCGCTGCGTGAAGTCGACCAGTACACGCGCTTCTGGGCGGTCGGGTCGGGCGCCGGGTTCGCGCTCGGTGCCATGCAGGTAGCCTACGAGCTGCTCGACGACGCCGATGCGATCGCGCGCGCCGGCATCGAAGCCGGCGCCAGTTTCGACACCGGTAGCGCCTTGCCGATGAGCCTGTACAGCCTGGAGCTCGGCTAATGTTCACCGGGATCATCAAGGCGGTCGGTAAAATCAGCCAGAGCGAGGATCGCGGCGGGGATATCAGGCTCGGTATCGACTGTGGCGAGCTCGACCTGTCGGGGGTGCGGCTCGGCGACAGCATCGCCGTCAACGGCGCATGCCTCACCGTGATCGAACTCGCCGGTCAAACCTTCAGCGCCGACGTGTCGGTCGAGACCATGAACAAGACGAGCCTGGGAGATCTCGCGCCAGGCAGCCCGGTGAACCTGGAAACGGCCCTGACCCTGAACACTGCGCTCGGCGGGCACCTGGTCAGCGGCCATGTCGACGGCGTTGGCGCCCTGGTCG
>JAOTUD010000227.1 GCA_029864065.1 Gammaproteobacteria bacterium
GCTGGCGCGTCAAAGCCTGCGCCTGCCGCGCAACCTGCTAGTGCCCAGCCTGGTCGTCGGCATCGCCGCGGCGGCGTTCGTTTACGGGATTTTCGGCGCGATCGTGTCGATCAATATCAGCCTCGCAATACTGATTCTTTATCTCTACCCGATGGCGCTGGCAACCTGGGAGCATTTCAGCGGGTCGTCGCGTCTGCAGCCCGCGCAATGGGCCTGGGGCCTCGTCGCCGGCGTCGGCCTCGCGTTTATCCTCGGGGTCAATGTCGACCAGGTCAGCTACACCGGCGTCGCGCTGGCGCTGCTCGCGATGCTGGCCTCGGTGGTCATCACGCTGGTCAATATCAGGGTCGTGGCGGTCGCCGGGTCGCTGGTTTCCAACCTGTACATGAGCCTGTGGACGTTGTTGATCTTTGGCGCCGCGCTGGCGCTGTTCGGCGAATTTCATGAGCCTCAGACGACCGCCGGCTGGATCGGCCTCGCCGGCAACGGCGTCGCCTACTGCGTCTCCTGGGTAGCCTTCTTCGCCGGCGCGCGCATCCTCGGCACGACCCGCGCCAGCATGATTACGCTGATCGAGCCGCCGCTGGCGGCGCTGTTCGCGTGGATCATCTTCGGAGAATCCTTCAGCCTGCCGCAATGGTTCGGCTTCGCCATCGTGCTCGCGGCGCTGTTCATGTTCGAAAAACTGGCCCGGGCGGGCCGATGACGACCTGGGACAGCGCGTTACTCGGGATCCGCACCTCCGGCGATTATTTTCTGTCGACCTTCATCTTCGGCGTGATGTTCGGCATCGCCGCTGCCGCGATCGGCATCGAGGGCTGGCACGCGATGCTGATGAGCGCGTCTACCTTTACCGCATCGGGGCAGTTTGCCGCGCTCGAATTCTGGCAGGCGCCGCTGCCGCTGGGCACGATCGCGCTGTCCGTATTCCTGGTTAGCACGCGCAACCTGCTGCTCGGCATGGCGATGACGCATCATTTCGACGGTCACAGCCTGCGACGGCGTATCGTCTGGTTATTTCTGCTCAACGATCCGGGCGTGGTCAACAGTTTCCGGCAGGAACCCGAAGTAGACCGGCTCGGTTACGTCACCGGTTACGGCGTCTCGATGATGACGAGCTGGCTGTGTTCGACCTTCATCGGGCTAAAAACCACGCACCTGTTCGCCGCGCTGGACCTGGGCGCGGTCGATTTCGCGGGCCCGCTGGTGATGGCAACCATGATGATGCTGTTCTTCAAGGGTTCGAAATCGCCGCCGACACCGTGGATCCTGTCAGGCGTGGTAGCGCTGATCCTGTTCGAACTGGGCAGCGCGAACTACCTGATTCTGCTGGGCTCGGTCGCGACAGGCATGGTCACCGCCATCGTGCAGGTGCGGCACGCCTATGGTTGATCCTCAAACCACCCTGATCGCTATCGCGATGATGGCGCTGATCGTCTACCTGACGCGCATGACGGGTTACTTCATCGGCCTGCAGCTGCGCCACATCCGCGGCATTCAAACGGTGCTCGAAGCCCTGCCCGGATGCGCCTTCATGGCCATTCTGGCGCCCGCTATCCGGCAGGGCAGCCTGAGCGAGATCGTCGCGATGGCCTGCGTGATACTGATCATGTGGCGCAGCAACAACGTCGTTATCGCGACCAGTGTCGGCATGGCGGTACTGCTGTTCGGTGGATCCTACCTCGACCCTATCTGACTTCGACCGGATTTGCTGCGACGGCCGACGAAGCGCCCTGCCTGGTCGGTGTAGTCATCCCCGGGTAATCGGTTCCGGTAACGGCGAGTCGGGAATTCTGAACGGTTTCATGAAAAACTCGCGCTGTTTTTTGCGACGCCGGCCTGTTAACGTACAGGTAGCGGATTCAAGCTGAACGATGACCGCGTTGCCACCCGGATTCCCTGTCTATGTCATCACCGACGATTTCGATCAAACCCCTGCTGCTGCTCGCGTCGCTGTCGCTGTTCTGGGGCCTGAACTGGCCCGGCATGAAGATCATCCTGTCCGAAATGACGGTATGGTGGTTCCGCGCCCTGTGCCTGCTGGTCGGCGGTGCGATCCTGATGCTGGTTTCCGCGCTTTCCGGGAACCGCTGGCTGCTGCGCCGGCAGGAAATCCTGCCGGTCATGTTCTGCGGCAGCTTCGCGATCCTCGGCTGGATGGTTTTCTCCGCCTACGGGGTGTCGCTGATGCCGGCCGGGCGCGCATCGATCATCGCCTTCACGATGCCGCTTTGGGCGACGATGATTGCCGCCTGGGTGCTCGACGAACGCGTTACCCGGACCAGGATCGGCGGGTTGCTGCTGGGCCTGCTCGGTCTCGGCGTATTGATCGGCCCGGACCTCCTGCTCCTGCAACGCGCGCCGGTAGGTGCATTTTTCATGCTGCTCGCGGCGCTGTCATGGGCGCTCGGCACCGTATTGATCAAGCGCACCTCGTGGCAGATCCCGACCCTCAGCAACGTCGCCTGGCAGCTGCTGCTGAGCTCGGTCCCGGTGACGCTGGTTGCCCTGCTGTCCGAACCGCCGCCCGATCTAACAACGCTGAGCACCCCGGCGGTGATTGCGCTGATCTACCTGTTCGTGTTTCCGATGAGCTTCTGCCAATGGGCCTACTTCAAGGCGGTGGGCCTGCTGCCGGCGTCTATCGCCGCAATCGGCACGCTGATGGTGCCGGTAATCGGCGTCTTTTCCAGTCACCTGATCCTCGACGAACCGGTCGGCATCAACGAGCTGCTGGCGTTGCTGCTGGTGCTGTCGGCGCTGGTGATGGTCCTGCTGATCCCGGCCTGGCAAGGTTCGCAGCCTGCGCACGGGTTGAAGCCCGAAAACCTCGCCGGCGGGCAAGGCTAGTATTTCCGGCCTGGCCCGACCGTAGCAGTCTGCCGCACATTCCGCTTCGATCTCTGCTAGGTTAGATCTGACAACTTACGTCGCCAGTTGCAACAACACCGAGGAGCAGACAATGGAAAACCTGTACGCAACACCGAACTCCGAGCTGACGCCGAACAGCGACGACATCCACTACTCCGGCTTCTGGATCCGCGTGCTGGCGTCCCTGATCGATACGGCCTGGCTGCTGATACTGATCCTGGCGCTGGGCTGGATGATATACGGCGCCATTTACTTCCAGTCGAGCGATTTTACCCAGGGCTATCCCGACCTGTTCATCAGCTACGTACTGCCCTTTCTGCTGACCCTTGTCTTCTGGCATTATCGGTCCGCAACGCCTGGAAAAATGGTCCTGGGAATAAAAATCGTGGACGCCAAGACGCTGGCCAAACCCTCGACGGGGAAACTGGTTATCCGTTACCTGTGCTACTACCTCTCGGCCCTGCCGCTCGGCCTGGGATTCTTTTGGGTTGCCTGGGACAGGCGTAAGCAGGGGTGGCACGACAAAATAGCCGGCACGCTGGTAATCAAGGAAAAGTAAAGCCTGGCCGGGAAACGGATTCGATTCGCCAACCGGCCTCGATAAAAAACGGTTTTTTGACTTCAGACAATCAACAGGTTAAACCGAACAGAAAGGTCGCCTGGTCGTGATTTTTGGAATGGATACCGGCTTTCGCCGGTATGACGATGCTAGAGAATCATCGCGGAATATCTTCATGCCCCGCTCTTCCAATTACTCGCCAGGTAATTGATCACAGGAAATTGTGCTGATCATTTCAAATATTAAGCGGCAAAGCAGTGGATCAGTGTCGATTGATCCGCCCGTTCAATCGACGCCTGGCGGTCATTGCCTGAAGTCAATCCGGGCTATCGAACTCGAGCGACGCGATTATCTCGTTCAGGCGGTGCTGCTCGCCGCCCTGCTCGCGCAGCGCCGAGTTGCTCGCTGCGAGCGTCGCCGCCTGCTGCTGCAATTTCTCAATGTACTGCTCGTTGCAATCTGCCAACACCTGCTTGACCTGCACAAAATGCGGCGCGATGTTGTCCATGTTGTTGACATAGGTCTCGATGCAGGTACCGGTATTCTTGTCGATCTTGGCCGTAGGATTCACGTTGCGCCCGAGATTGTTGAAGTCTTCGCACCAGGTCGCGGGCGCCTTTTCGTTTAGCTTGTAGAAAAGGTCGATATAGGCTTCCTTGCGGATTCTGGGCGGACGCTCGTCGTCGATGCCGACGATCTTGATTTCTTTGAATGCACTCATGCTCAATCGCTCCGGGCGTGGTAACAGCGTTACCGGCCCATTCAATGGTTGTTCTGGATCAGGCGGCGGTTCGTCGCCGGGCGCCTGCCGGCAATTACTTTTGCAGCCTCCGCGCGGCGTAGGCGGAATATCCAAGCGCGGATCGCTGGTTGAGATTTTCGGCGAATTCCTCGGCATGGCGTTTCACCGACTGCAGGCTCCCCGATCGAATTCCCGTAATCGCGGAGTCCCCACGCCCTATCGTGTATTGATACCACCTGCCCTCGGACATTCCCTGGGGCGGCTCTGTTTCTTCGATACGGGCGACGAAAAACTGTCGCTCATCTAGTTTGTCAGATAGCTCGGACACGTTTAACCTCTGCTGTTGCTTTGCTTACGCCGCCGCACGCCGGCTGGCGTTGCCGCCACGACGGCGGTGTTTCTGCGGTGGCCTGGCGGTTTTCACCGCGGTGGTTTTCGCCGCGACGCTGTTCAACGCCGGGCCGCTATTATAGCCCGCGATGACCTGCCTGGGGATCTCCCGCTTGATCAGCCGCTCGATATCCTTGAGTTGCTTCATCTCATCGCGACTGACCAGCGAGATCGCCTGCCCTTCGCGCCCGGCACGACCGGTTCGGCCTATGCGGTGAACATAGTCCTCGGCCACGCTGGGTAACTCGAAGTTGACCACATGCGGCAACTGGTCGATATCGAGCCCGCGCGCGGCGATGTCGGTTGCGACCAGCACCTGCACCTTGCCCAGTTTGAAATCGGCCAGCGCCCTGGTGCGCGCACCCTGGCTCTTATTGCCGTGAATCGCGGTGGCGTTAATTCCATCCGAGACTAACTGCTTGGCGAGGCGATTGGCGCCGTGCTTGGTGCGGCCGAATACGAGCACCTGCTGCCAGTTGTTGGAGCCGATCAGGAAAGACAGCAACTCGCGTTTGCGATCCTTGTCGACGGGATGAATAATTTGCTCGATCGCATCGACGGTCAGCTTGCGCCGCGAGACTTCGACCAGCGCCGGCGAATGCAGCAGCCCGTTGGCGAGTTTCTTGATCTCGTCGGAGAAGGTTGCCGAAAACAATAGCGTTTGCTTCTGTTTCGGCAGCAGCGCCAGCAATTTGCGAATATCGTGAATGAAACCCATATCCAGCATGCGGTCCGCTTCGTCGAGCACCAGCAGTTCGACTTTCGAAAGATCCACCGAGCGCTGCCCGACGTGGTCCAGCAGCCGTCCCGGAGTTGCGACGAGAATATCGACGCCACGCACCAGTTTCTGTTTTTGCGGGTTGATCTTAACGCCACCGAATACGACGGTCGACTTGAGCGGCAGCCATTTACCGTAGTCTTCGATGCTTTGCGTTACCTGGGCGGCGAGTTCACGGGTCGGGGTCACGATCAGGGCGCGAATCACGCGCCGGCCATCGGCCTTTTTTTGCGACTGGAACAGCCGCTGTAAAATGGGCAACGTAAACCCGGCGGTTTTACCGGTTCCGGTTTGCGCGCTGCCCATGACATCGCGGCCTTCGAGTATCAGCGGTATTGCCTGGGTTTGTATGGGT
>JAOTUD010000226.1 GCA_029864065.1 Gammaproteobacteria bacterium
CAGCATCATGTCGAAAACGAGATCCGGCCGTTTCGCGACGTACTGATGGGGCTGTTTTTCATCTCGGTCGGCTCGCAGTTCGACTGGCACGTCATCTTTATCAGCCCGCTCGAAGTAATCGTACTGACGCTGGGCCTGATTGCCGGCAAGGGTATCGCCATCATGCTGATCACGGCGCTGGCAGGATACGGCAAAGGCATTGCTATCCGCACCGGGATCCTGCTCGGGCAGGGCAGCGAATTCGGTTTCGCGTTGCTGGCCGTTGCCTTATCCACCGGCCTGCTCGGGATCGAACCCAGCCAGCCGATCATCGCGGCAATCATCCTCAGCATGGCGATCTCGCCGATGCTGATACGCCACAACGAGGCTATCGCGCTGCGCTTCGCGCCCGAGTACGCCTCCAGCCTGAATCAGTCCAATCAGGCCATCGAAACGGCTTGCGCGGATCTGGAAGATCACGTTCTGCTGTGCGGCTTCGGGCGTACCGCGCAGAACCTCGCCCAGTTTCTGAAACGCGTGGGGATTCCCTTCGTTGCGCTCGAAATCAACAGCGAAATCGTGCGCGATGCGCGCGAGGCCGGAGAGCCCGTTTTTCTCGGCGACAGCAGTAAAGCCGATATCCTGCGCCTTGCCGGGATAGCCCGCGCCCGGGTGCTGGTAATATCCTTTACCGAATTCAAACCCGCCGAACATATTGCGCAGACTGCACGCGAGTTGCGTCCCGATATTCCGCTGATCGTGCGTACCCGCGACGATCGCAACCTCGAGCGCCTGCTCGAATGCGGCGCCGACGAAGTCATTCCGGACACCGTCGAATCGAGCATGATGCTGGCCCAGCATACGCTCGCCGCGCTCGGCCAGGATCAGCAATCCATCGATGATATGCTCGACGAGGCGCGTGCCGGACATTACGCCAGGGTACGCGCCTTTTTCCACAGTCGCGACAATGTTGACCTGGGCACACCGGACAATCATCATTTACACAGCATCGAGATACTGGGCAGGTATCATGCCGTCGGCCAAAGCATCGAATCGCTGAAATGCCTGGGGCGAATCAAGGTTATCGGATTGCGCCGTAACGACGTGATCAGCGAAGATCCGCTGTCGGAGGTTATCCTCGCGGCAGGCGACGTACTCGTGGTCGAAGGCCATCCCGACGATATCCAGGCGGCCGAAATCGAAATCATGTCAGGACTCTAGGACTTTCAATGCCACAGAATGAAGAAGACTCGAACAGGGAACTGAAATGGCAATTGCGGGTGTCGCCGCGCGCGCGCCACGCCAAGCTGCAAATCAAACCCTATGGCGGGCTCGAGGTCGTAATACCACCGCGCTTTCCACGCAGCCAGGTTCCGTTGCTTGTCGCCAGCCATGCCGACTGGGCACGGCATCATCTCGACCAGCAGGAGAAACTACGCCGGTCGATCCAGCCGCCGCGGCAGTTGAGCCTGGCTTTCGATAACAGCTCCACCCCGGTGGTCTATGCCGGCCAACCGCTGGCATTCAATTACGACCTGTTCGCGGAACTCTCGACGCAGCGTATCGTGATCGAAGCCATCGAACAGCGGGAACAGATCCGCGAGCTGCGCGGCTGGATTCGGCGCAGGGCGCGCGAGCTGTTCCCGCCGTTGCTGCAGAAACTGGCGACGCAGACCGGTCTCGAATACAAACGGGTAAGCATACGCAGCCAGAAGACTCGCTGGGGCAGCTGTTCGCGACAGGGGCAAATCAGCCTCAACGATCAACTGCTGTTTCTGCCCGCCGGCACCGTCGAATACCTGATGATTCACGAGCTCTGCCATACCCGGCACCTGAATCACTCACGGGCATTCTGGCAGCTGGTGGAAAGCCGTTGCCCGGATTATCGCAGCCATGAAAAATTGCTGAGCCGATCCCGCAACCTGGTGCCGGACTGGTTCCTGCTCGATCTCTACCGCTGAAGCCCGATGCCGACCAAGACCCGCCGCGGTCGGGCGCCGGGCAGGACCGGGCCATGCGCCGGGACGGTGGCGACGAAACCGCCGAATCGGTAGTATTCCACTGGTTTGTTGTAACAGGGCCCGATCGGCGGCGACGATCGGCCCATATCCATCGAGGTATTTCATGCGACCGCTACACTTGTCCCGGGTTCTTGCCGAGGAGCTGAAGGGCACCGTCCAGGGTTTCCACACACCGGTTATGTTGTGGGGACCGCCGGGCGTCGGTAAATCCCAGATCGTGATGCAGGTCGGCGCCGGGCTCGCGCTGCCGGTGATCGATATCCGGCTGTCGCAAATGGAACCCAGCGACTTGCGTGGCATACCCTTCAAGCAGGGCGACAAGGTCGAATGGGCGGTGCCGTCGATACTGCCCGATACGGCAGAACACGGCGCCTCCGGCATCCTGTTTCTGGACGAAATCAATTCGGCGGCGCCATCGGTATCGGCGGCCGCCTACCAGTTAATCCTCGATCGCCGCCTCGGCAACTACGTCGTGCCGGCCGGATGGGCCATATTCGCGGCCGGTAACCGGCAGGGAGACCGCGGCGTGACCTACGCGATGCCGGCGCCGCTGGCGAACCGATTTTCGCATTACGAAGTCGATCTGAACCTGGACGACTGGGTTGCCTGGGCGCATCGCTTCGGCATCGACGAACGCATCATCGGTTTTCTCAGGTTCCGCCCCGACCTGTTGTTCGATTTCGACCCCGCGCAAAACCCGATCGCGTTTGCGTCGCCGCGCTCGTGGGAATTTGCGCATCGGGCCCTGCAGAAATTCAACGATTACCCCGACCTCGTCGCGGGATCGCTGCAGGCCTGCGTCGGTGAGGCTGCCGCGATCGAATGCCATGCGTTCATTCGCAGCCTCGATCAAATGCCCGACCTGGACCGCATCGTCGCGGGCGACGAGGTAAAGTCACCCGATGAAATCGACCTGCAGTACGCGGTCGCGGCGGCGCTGGTCGGCCGCGCGCTGCGAGCGCGAGACGATGACCAGGCGAAATCCGTTTACGGCAATATCCTGCGCTTCGCGGGCCGCTTCCCGCAGCGCGAAATGGGCGTCATGCTGGTTTCCGATCTGCACCGCGCCATCGGCAACGACCTGTTTGCCATCGAGGAATTTGCCGACTGGGCGGATTCGATCGCGGACCTGGTACTCTATGAGTAAACCCGGATGGATAAGGCTACGCGCCGCGAGGCGATTGAAAACAAACTGGTTGCGGCGCGCACGCGGCTGATTCTGAACAAGCCTTTTCTCGGCGCGCTGGTGCTACGACTGCCGCTGCAGGCGGCCGATCCCGCCTGGTGCCCGCGCACTTTTACCGACGCAAAGACACTCTTCTACAACCCCGGGTACATCGAGGCGCTCGATTTCGAGCAGGTACAGTTCGCGTTGTCGAGCCAGGCGCTGCACTGCGCGCTGTCGCATTTCAACCGGCGCGGTCACCGCGAGGAACAGCGCTGGGCGACGGCCTGCGATTTTGCCGTCAACCTGATACTGGCGGACGAGGGCCTGCGCGCGCCGCCCGACGCGATAATCAGTGACGAGTATCGGGGGATGACCGCCGAGGAAATCTATCCGTTGCTGGAAACATCGGAACTCCCCGAACTGCGGGAACCCGCCGATGACGATGCGCCGCCGCACAACGATTCGGCAAAGCGCCTGGATCGACCACGGGATACGAACGAGGACAGGCCGGCGACCCCGACGCAACGGGGCGATTCCGGGCAATCCCCGGTCGCTGCGAATGGCGCCGTGCCGGGTCGCGACCGGGCAGCCGCCCCGCAACCGCTCTCCGCAACCGAAAAGGACGCGCTGCAGCAAAAATGGCAGCAGCGCCTCGCCGGCGCCGCGCAGCAGGCGCAGCAGGCCGGCAAGCTCGGCGAGGGCATCGCGCGCATGATCGAGTTATTCCTGCAGCCGCGGCTGCCGTGGCGCGCGGTGCTGGCGCGCTATATGAACAGCATTACGCGCGACGACTACAGTTACGCGCGGCCATCGAGCCGACGCGGCGATCCCGCGATCTTCCCCAGCCTGCGCAGCGCGCAGGTTGACCTGGTGGTGGCCGTCGACGTCAGCGGCTCGATCGGCGCCGACGAACTGAACGAGTTCATGGCCGAGATCGATGCGCTGAAATCGCAGGTTCGCGCGCGGGTCACGCTACTGGCCTGCGACTCGAAGATAACCGAAGGCAGCCCCTGGATATTCGAATCCTGGGAAGGCTGCCGGTTGCCCGCGCAAGTCGTCGGTAGCGGCAGCACCGACTTTGCCCCGGTATTCGAATGGGTCGAAAACCAGGACTATCGGCCGGACCTGTTGATCTATTTTACCGACGCGCAAGGGCTTTTCCCGAAAACCGAACCGGCCTATCCCGCCCTGTGGCTGGTCAAGGGACAGCGCGACGTGCCCTGGGGTCAGCGAATACAGCTAAACTGATCCCCGGCAAAAGGCGCGCGGTGTCAGTAACGTAAATCCTGCCAATCAATCGGTTTAATACGCCTGGTATTTTTTTCAGAGTGCAAAAGGCGCCACATAGGTATCGTAGTACTGCTTCGACAATTTTCTCGCAAGCTGGATCTGCTCCGCGGACATTTTCGCTTCGATTTCCTTTAGCTGTATCAATGCTCTCGGCGAGTTCTGCGAAGCCGAAATCTTGCACCAGGCGTAAGCCTTGACGTAGTCTTGCGGGACGCCAAAACCCTCGGCATACATACACCCCAATCGATGCTGCGCCCTGCGATAGCCCTGCCTGGCTAATTGCATATACCATTTGGCGGTCAGTTTTTGACTCCAGGCCTTGTCATTGCACTGTTCGAAAATCTGCCCCAGTTCAAACGGCCTTTCGATACCCTTGTCTTCAACAGGTTTAACCACGATCTCCCACATCCCTATATATTAGCCAATACAATAAGCTCATGCGTAAACCGTTAACTATCTTCCTGATTATTAAGCCGACAGAGAGTAATTGCCTCTCACTTATCCCGGGCCTGGTGCCTTTTCAAAAAGTTATCGATTTCGGTGATGATTTGCTTCTCTACTACCTCATTTTTTTCTTCCGCCAGGAGAGCAGTTCTTGCCATCTGCGTCCAGTGTGATTTTATCTGGCTTTCAAGTTCATTAATACGCTGCAGCGATGACTTGGCCAGCTGTCGTTCCCTGTTACTGAAATGAGGGTCTTCGATCACCCTTGACAGCCTGTCTTTTACATCAGGTATCACTCGTTAATCCCCTTGCATAAATAATGACGAATAATAATCCAAAGCGAATTTCTCCAAACAACGCCATGGTAGCAGATATAAGCGCCAGACAACCATTGCAAAAACCGAATCCGTGTTTAACGTTTTTTGCAGGGCCAGGGCCAGTGCCGGCGCTACACCCCTGTTGTTGTTGTACGCTACAATGCGACGACCGCAAGCCCTTGCAGGAGAGTTCTTATGGATCATTCCTACTTCGATAATCAGGTGTCTGCGGACACTATCGGCGCTGCTATCGAGGGGTTCGGGGTATGGCTTGAAATCGACCTGGATGCCATCAGCGCCAACTTGCGACAGATTCGTTCCCGGGTCGGCGACAACGCCGAAGTCATGCCCGTGATAAAAAACGATGCTTACGGCCATGGTTTGCTGCCGATTGCCGCGCACCTGCAGGACCAGGGCTGTCGGCGCCTGATGGTTGCCAAGCTGTGGGAAGCTTTCGCCCTGAACACCGCGCTACC
>JAOTUD010000003.1 GCA_029864065.1 Gammaproteobacteria bacterium
CGTCCCAGCATGCGATGCGAATATTCGAACCAGAATATCTTCTTGAAGCCGTCGAGGTCCATATCGCGATTGAGCTTCTGGAACTCGGGAAACTGCTGGTAGAGTTCGAACTCGGCAAGCCACTGTTCGGAACCGAGCGGCGGCAGCATCCCGGTGGGATGCCAGGTCACCATGGACAGTCCGGACCCGGTGAGCCGCGTGACGCCTCCGAGGATGACCATCGAGAACACCAGCACCAGGCAAAGTTGTAACCAGCGCAGGATTGCGCGGTCGTTATCACTGACTGCATGCATGTTGGCCTGAAACTCCGAAAAAACTGCCGAATTCGCTAATACCGCTAGGGCCTCTTTGCCAGCTGCCGGAATCGCCCGGCGTTGAGTCGACCGGAAGCATAGGCGTCCATCTTACCATCCATTTTGCGTGTCAGGTTACCCAGCCGTTCGGCGGTGGGAGGATGGGTTTTCATCAACACGGTCAAGTCCTCGGAATCCGGGTTGATACTGTCTACGGTGGTTAATACGTCGAGCAGGGCATATGGATCATAACCGGCCCTCGCCGCCAGTACGACGCCGTGAAGGTCGGCGTCATACTCGTACTCTCGATCCAGGCCAGTGGCGTAAAGCTGCACCCCGGCGTTTACCAGTTCGTTCAGTTTCTGGCGATCTTCGCCGTCGCTGACCGCCTTGACCGTCAGGCTGGTCCAGAATTCGCGTTTCATCGTCTTTTGCAGCGCCTTGAGATGGTGCTTGCGCACCACGTGGGCGATTTCATGTGCCAGTACACCGGCGAGCTGGGCCTCGTTGTCGAGCAGGTTGAACAAACCGAGGGTCACGACGACGTACCCCCCGGGCGCGGCGAATGCGTTGATTCCCTGGGAGTCGATGACACCGAAACGCCAGGGCAGCTCGCTGCGACTCGATTGCGCGGCAACCCAGAAACCGACATCGTTCACGTACCGTTGCAGGCTCGCATCATCGACCAGCGGCGCCGCGCCGAGCAGGCCTGAAACCAGGTTTCCACCGATCTCGATCTCCTCGCCGGTCGAGACCTTGCCGCGCGCCTGGTCTATCTTTTGCTTGTTTTCGTCGATTTTTTGCCTGGCTTTATCGAGCTGCTTCTTGAGATCGCCGAGATCCAGCGCGGAAGCGGTCGAAGACACGGCAGGCCCCAGCGCGAGGCCTAGTATCAACAGGATTCGGAGCAGCAGCTTCATGTCGTTACGCCTAGTTCTCGAAATGCGGGATCTTGACCGGGCTCAGCTTGCCCTGCCTGACAAACCCATCGATGCGTTGTTGATTGCTGGCAAACTGGTTCATTTTTTCGAGTTCGGCCGGGTCTGCCACCGCGGACTTGATTTGATCCTCGCTCAGGCCCCTGACCCCGATAGTTGCCGTGCCCGAGCTGGTGCTGCCGCTTTCCGATTTGAAGAAACTGCTGGCCTTGCGCGACAACGCCGCGAGGCCCGACAAAAACCCGCGCGAGTCCGCCGTGGTCTGGATTTCGGTAGCCGGTGCGAAATCACCCTCGCGCACCTGGTAGCTGCGCACCCATCCGATGACTGCCTGCTCCTCGGAGAAAATTTCCTTCCAGCCGCCTTTACGCGAAAATATGCTGACCCGGGTGCCGGCGCCGACCTGGCCCACCGTTTGCGCGGTGCTGCTCGCATTGGCATAAACCGTCGCCTGGCGCACGACAATAGCCTGCTGCTCCGCTGCCAGTACCGGCAGAAACAGCGTCGCAATCAGGGCGAACATGCAGGATCGAAATTTCATAACCCGTTATTATAGCAGCAGCTAGCAAGACGCAAGCGCCGATGTGGGTTCGGAAATCCCAGCACAGAGGTAAGGGGTCGATATCGAATCGAGCGACGACGAACGGCTATTGCGGGGGTAAAATACGGCTGGGCCGGAGGCAAAAAAAAGGCGCCTATACGGGCGCCTTTCTCGTCCTCGCTGCCGTTATTCTTTTATTTGGCAACTATCTCCTCCAGTTTCTTGGCCTTGATTCCGCCCTCATCGAGCGTTTAATCTCGGGCTTTACGGCCCCAGGCACCTGACTTATAAGATGGCATTAGTAAAACACAGGCACCTCGAAGTTGCCACCAAATTTTGCAATTATTTCGTTCCGGGACCGGCAATGGACTCGCCGCGGGGACGGACTGTGACAGAATTTATATCATTTATAAAAACCAGTTAACGACAGGATTAACCTGCGGGCATGTATATTACCGCCACTTACCCCGGTACCCGAACCTATGTCAGCTCAAACCCTTAAACCCGAAGAATATCGCATCGTCGAAGAGCCATACTACGAGCCCGTCGGCAACGAAATCGAGATTTTCGAATCTGCCTACCAGAACCAGCTCGCGCTTGCCCTGCGCGGCCCGACCGGTTGCGGCAAAACCCGGTTCATGGAGTACATGGCCTGGCGGCTGAAACTGCCCCTGATTACCGTTTCCTGTCACGACGACCTGACCGCGTCCGACCTGATCGGCCGTTACCTGATTACCGATAACCAGACGGTCTGGATCGACGGCCCACTAACCGCGGCGGTGCGCGCCGGGGCGATTTGTTATCTCGATGAAATCGTCGAGGCACGCGCCGACACCACGGTCGTAATCCACCCCCTCGCCGATGATCGGCGCGTGTTGCCGATCGAAAAACTGGGCGCACTGCTGGTCGCCCACGAATCGTTTTGCATGACCATTTCGTACAACCCCGGCTATCAGAGCGTGCTCAAGGATATCAAGCAAAGCACGCGCCAGCGTTTCGTTGCGCTCGATTTTGACTACCCCAAAGCGGAGCTGGAACAAAAGATCGTGCAAAACGAGGCGGGGCTGGATGCCACCAACGCACGCCAACTGGTACGCTTCGCGCAGCTCACGCGCAACCTCAAGGGAGCCGGGCTCGACGAGGGCGCGAGCACGCGCCTGCTGGTGCATGCCGGCAAGCTCATGATCAGCGGAATCGATCCGGTCGACGCCTGCGCGAGCGCGGTGTCGCAGGCGCTTAGCGATGATCGTGAAATGATTGCGGCGATCAACGAGCTGTGCGCGTCGGTATTCTAATTACCGGGTCGATCGGTATCATTTGCGTAGCATCACCCTGAACGACCCATGGACGCGAGCACAATCTTTCATAAAACGCCTAAAGGGCTGTCGGAAATCGAGACAAAATCCAGCGCGCTATCGCTCAAGGAGCGGCGCGTCCTGATCCTCGTCAATGGTCACAACGATGCCGCTACCCTGAGGCAGTTGTCGCTTTGCGAAAACGTCGTCGAAATACTCGAAACCCTCGTCGACCTGGGTTTCATCGAGGGCGACGGTGCGCCGGACGCGATCGCAGGCGCAAGCACCCCGGCACACGAGCCCCGCTCCGCCGACGATATCAGCGCCGGTGAATTCATGTGCAATGCCCTGCTGACATTCGCCAATCGCGTACGGGTCGGCAAATTGATCGAGGAAATCAATGCCTGCGCAGATATCGATACCCTCAGGAACATGGTGCAGCCCTGGTACCTGGCGCTTGCGGAAACCCCGGGCGGCATGTACCAGGCCGACGATCTCAGGGCACAGGTGCTGCGCATGATCGAGGTCGAGGAGATCGCGGGATTTCGCTAGCCAGTGCCCGCAGGGGGCCGGCCCGGCAACAACGCGGTAAACGCCGAGATAAAAAAGGGCCCTACTTTGTGGGGTCGATATGCGCCAGTTGCTCCAGCCTGTCGCCGGTCAATTCGTAGGCTTGACCGAAACCACGCACGAAGCTGCCGGTCGCCGCCTCGACACGAAACATATGGAAGTCGGGCAACGGCTCGATGACTTTCATCACGCTACCGAAGCGACGGTGAAACTCCGCCATGACGCGCTCGAAGAGATCATCGTCGCGCACGACCAGGCTGGCCCGCCCCCGCAGGCTGGCGCGTTTGCGCGTAAAAGGATTCGGCGTTTCATCGGCGTCCTCGATCATCATCAGGCCGATGCCTGGATTGCGCATCAGGTTGGCGGTATGGCTGGACAATTCGCTCAGGTAGAGATAGCAACTTCCTTCCAGCCAGACGCAGGGGGCGTAACTCGCCTCGGGCAACTGGCCCTCGGCCAGGGTTGCCAATTGCACCCCCGGCGCCGTATCTCGAAGCTTGAGGAAATCCTCGCGTGCGTCGTCTAGATCAGTCAAGCCTGTCCCCGGTAGTCAGTACCGGTGTATTTTGCCATGCTAACCCGACATTCGCATCAAGCGCGCGCTGGCCGCGTCGTTTTCGCTCGCCAGCTTCATCAGCTTGACCTGTTGCTCGTAATAGCGCGCGTAGTCGATCATCCGCACCATCGCGTCGACCGCGTTGACGTTGCTCGATTCCAGGGCGCCCGAGGTAACCGCTACCGAGGCATCGGCAGGTATATCGGCGAGTTCCCTGCTGCGGAACAGGCCGTCGTCACCGCGATAAAGCTGGTCCCGAGCCGGGTTGACGAGACGAATTCGGTCCACGCCCACGAGAGTATTGGCGGCCTGACCGGCGCCACGGACGCTGATGGTGCCGTCACGGCCGATCTGCAGGCTTTCGAACTGGGGAATGGTAATCGGACCGCCTTCACCGAGCACGATCTGGTTGGCGCCGTTGAGCAGCAGGCCGGCAGGATCGATTCTGAAATCACCGCGGCGCGTGTACGCGGTACTGCCGTCGGCCGCCTGCACCGCGAACCAGCCGTCTCCGTTTATCGCGAGGTCGAGGTCGCGGCCGGTGGTGGCAACCGCGCCGGGGTCGAGATTGGCCCCGGCCAGCTCGTTGCTGGCGTAAACCCGATCGAGATAACCTGGACCCGATACCGGATTCGACTGGAAATGATCCAGTGCCGCCTTGAATCCGACCGTGCTGATGTTGGCGAGATTATTGGCATTGTTCTGCTGCGCAAGCATCGCCTGCGCAGCTCCATTCATCGCGAGGTAAAGGTATTTGTCCATCTCGATCTTCCCCTGTTTACGCCAGTCTTACCTGATCTGGATAACGGTATCGGTTATCGCGTTAGAGGTTTCGATCGAACGTGCGTTCGCCTGGAAGTTGCGCTGCGCGGTGATCAGGTTGACCAGCTGCTGCGTCAGGTCCACGTTTGAACTCTCCAGGGCGCCCGCCTGGATCAGGCCGAATCGACCGGTTCCGGCGGACCCGGTGATTACCGCACCCGAATCGATGGTTTCGAGCCAGGAGGAATCACCGATAGCGCGCAGCCCCTGGCTGTTGGGGAAATCGGCCAGCGCGATCTGGCCCAGCGGCACCGAGATACCGTTGCTGTAGGTAGCCCGCATCAGGCCATCCTCGGAAATGTCCAGCCCGGTCAGCCGGCCGGTGGAATACCCGTCCGGGTCGAGCGTGCTTACCGAGAACGACGCGGCATACTGCGTGGTCGCATTATTGGCGAAATCATGTATCACCGTAAGCGGGTTGGCCCCGTTGGTGAGCGGAATCGCGGTGTTTTGCAATGCCGCCGGGGTACTGCTGGCATAGGATCCATCGGGATTAAAATTGATCAGGCCGGCATCCTGGTTCACCGGCAGCCCGCCGTTCAGGTGTGCCACCGTGGTGCCCCCGGCGATGTCGACTTCGGCGCCGTCAAGATAGGTGAACACGGCCCATTGATTCGGATCTAACCCGGGATTGGTCGCCGAACCCGGCAAATCGTGGATAAGGTAGTACGACAGCACGTGGGACGCGCCGAGCGAGTCGAAAATCGTGGTCGAAGTCGAATGCGTGTAGGTATTGCTCGCGGTCGGATCGAAAGCGGCCGGATCGAGCGCGATCGACGCGGCGTCGAAGTTCAGGCCCACTTCGATTTCGGTAGTCGCCTGCGGGGCGCCGGTCGACGCCGGTAACTGGATCGGTACCGTCGTGTTCAAACTGGTCGAAGTGACGTTGCCGTTCGCATCCACCGGGAAGGCCTGCACGTATTCGCCGGAACTGTTGCTAATGTAGCCATCCTTGTCGATGCCGAACTGGCCGGCGCGCGTATAGGATATATCGGCTCCGGTGAGGCTCTTGTTAGTGATGAAAAATCCCTGCCCGCTAATCGCCATGTCGAGGCTGGCGTTGGTGAATTTGAGATTGCCCTGGTCGAATTGCTGGCTGACGCTGGCTACCTGCACGCCGCTGCCTACCGACGTGGGGGTATTGCCGAACGGCGATATTTCGAACAGGTCGCCGAACTCGGCGCGTGAATGCTTGAATCCGGTGGTGGAAACATTGGCGATATTGTTGCTGGTGACGCTGAGGTCGACCGACGCGGCCTGTAAACCGCTGAGTGCTGTATTGAATGACATTGTTTTCTCCTGCCTTGTTACATTATTTTGCGAACCTGGTTCATATCGATATCGCCGAGACCGGAAACGCTAAGCGTCAAGTCCTGTCCACCGGCGCCGAGGGTTACACTCTCGACATCAACCACCGTATACATTGTTCCCGCATTGACCTCGGTACCGCGGTAAACCTCGGCCGCGATCTGGTATGCTCCGCCCGGCAAGCTATTGCCGTCCGCGTCCTGACCGTTCCACTGGAAGTCGACCAGGCCGGCCTGTTGCACGCCGAGTTCCTGGCGATGCACCAGCTGCCCGGCCCCGTTCTTGATCGAAATCACGACCTTGCTGGCCGGTTGATCGAGATCCACCGATCCCAGCAACGGTGAATCGTCACCGAGGTAGCCGGTTTGCGACGGCACCATCACGCGTCGCCCGACCAGGGTCGACGCCTGTAGCGCCTGGTTGGACTGGAAGGACGCGCTCATCGTGTTGAAGGTGGTGTTCAAATCATTGATTCCACTGACCGTGCCGAACTGCGCCATCTGGCCCAGGAAATCGCCGTTTTCCATCGGCTTCAGCGGGTCCTGGTATTTCAGCTGGGCCGTCATCAGCTCCAGGAATTCGGCCTGGCCGAGCTCATCCTTCGCCTTTTCGTCGCCGTTCACCGTTCTGGTCAGACCGAGCTGGGTATAAATGTTGTTGGTATCGATATCAGACATGACGATTCTCCGTTAGCTGCCCAGCGATAACACGCGCAGCAACAGGTCGCGCGAGGTATTCAATACCTCGACGTTGTTCTGGTAGGCGCGCGATGCCGAGATCATGTTGGCCATCTCCTCGATCGGGTTGACGTTACTGCCGTACACATAGCCCTGTGCGTCGGCGAGCGCGTGTCCGGGGTCGTAACGCCGCTGCACCGCTTTCTGACTTTCGACGATTGCGCGCATGTTCACGCCGACCTCGCCGGGTTTGTCGTAGCTTGCCAGCATCGCCTGGAATACCGGCTGTCGTGAGCGGTAAGCCTGGCCCTCGCTGCCGGCGATCGACTCGACATTGGCGAGGTTGCTGGCGATCGTGTTCAGGCGCAGCGACTGGGCGCTGATGGCGCTGCCCGAAATATTAAAATTGGCGAACAATCCCATGGTTACTCTCCTCTGAGGGCTTTCATCAAGCCGTTGACCTTACCGTTCAGGAAGGTAAAGCTGGCCTGGTAAAGCATCGCGTTTTCGGCGAACTTGGCCTGCTCGACATGCGCATCGACGCTGTTGCCATCGAGCGCTGGATGCAACGGATTGCGATACATCAACGCCGGTTGCGTAAAGCTCGATTGCGGCGCGATGTGGTTGCGATGCGTGCTGGTAAGCGTGACGCTGTCCTGCTGGTGCGCGCTCGCGCTGCGCAGTATCGCGCCGAAATCGATATCGCGGGCCTTGTAGTTCGGCGTATCGACATTGGCGATGTTGGAGGCCAGGATCGATGCGCGGCGGCCGCGCAGCAGCAGCGCGTCGTCGTGTATTGAAAAGGCTGTTTCGAAACTGATTGGCATGGCAATAACCGTAAATCAACAATATCGGCATAGATGCATAGACGGTGCCACCAGGCTATTCTCATTTAAAATCAACAGGTTAGATTATGTCAATCGATCACGGGGCGGCAATGCGGCAAGCGCGGCGGGCAATGTTGCCGCCTGTTGCAGGGCTGCTGCCGGCCGGCTGCCGGGCTGGCAGCGTCGATACCCGCGCGAGCCTGACAGGTTTGCTCGCGAGCGACGCCGACGCGAGCGGCCTCGGCTCTGCCGAAATTCCGCACATCGATTCCTGGACCCGCATCTCGACAACCCCGAGCGGATGTTCTCGTCCATCGCCATTGACGGGCGTTACCGCCGCTATATAGTAGATATCGCGCGCGCTTGACATCGCTGCGGTTGCGGTGGGTTTTTTTTGGCCTGATAATTGCAGCGAATCCGGTCAAGGAGTAACTTATGACTTTAACTTCCGGGACAAAATCGAAACTTCACGCCGCGCTGGCATGCTGCGCGCTGCTAATGCCGGCGTTTGCGCTGCAGGCGGGCGAGATTCAAAGCCTCGCATCGATTCGGATGCAGGCCGAATCCTTTGTCATGGCCTACCCCTACGAAAGCCCTTACCCACCGGGCCTCAAGCTCGGCAACCTGGACTCCAGGTTGCGCCTGAAGGCCTGTCGACAGCCGCTATCGATCGAATTTTCCCGCGCCGGCAAAATTTACGGCAACACCGCCCTGCTGGTTCGATGCCCGGTGCAATCCGGCTGGAAAATTCACCTGCCGGCGCGTATCGACGTGTTTGACGACGTCGTCGTTGCAGCGAAACCCCTGCTCAAGGGTCAATTTATTGACACTTCCGCGATCTCTTTTCAAAAACACAACATAGCGCGCCTGAATAACGGCTATTACTCGAAGAACAGCGCGCTGGATCAATTGCAGGCAGGTCGCAACCTGTCGCGCGGCGCCGTACTGACGCCGTCGAACCTGGCGCCGAAGCTGCTGGTCCGCTCCGGTCAGCAGGTCACGCTGGTGCTGAATTACAACGGCCTGCAGATCAAGTCCACGGGCAAGGCCCTGCAGTCCGCTCGCCTTGGCGACGTCGTCAGGGTGCGCAACAGCCAGTCGCAGCGAATAGTCGAAGGCGTGGTTTCGGGCGAAGCCCTGGTGCGCGTGGGTATATAATGCAGCCTATTTCCATTTATCGAGTAAACTTTTCAATCAGGCCGCCGATAAGGTGGCAGAGACCTATTAAGGAGATCAGCGATGACTGACCCGATCAATACGCAAAATCGCCTGCGAAATACCGGGATTTCCGCGGACGCCAGGGCTAGCTCTACCGCCAAGACCGACCCGCGATCGGCGCAGGGGAAATCCGCGGCCAGCAAGACGGACGAATCGGATAAGGTGCAGCTCAGCGGCGCCGCCCGCATCGAGGAACTGAGCGAACAGATCAAGAACCTCCCCGAGGTCAACGAGGCCAGGGTCGAGGCGGTCAAGCAGGCGCTGACGCAAGGCGAATATCAACCAGACGCAGAAGTCATCGCCCGCAAGTACAGCGAAATCGAGAAGCTGTTGCCATGAACGTATCAGAATGCCGGGAACGCCTGACCGAACTGCTGCAGGCTCAGAACGTACTCATCGGCCAGGCTAACGACTACCTGGTCACCGTCAGGCAGGCTATCGCCGGAAACAGCCTGGAAACCCTGCAGCAATCGATCGCCGACCCCGGGCTTGCGATCGAAGATATCGAACGACTCGAACAGCAACGTTACCAGCTGGTCGAGCGCAGCGGCTTCGGCAAGGATCGTGACGGCTTCGAAAAATGCATCGCCTGGTGTGATGACGAGCAGGGTCGAATTGCAGAGCTCTACCAGCAATTGATCCAGGGACTGTTACAAATGCAGCGTTCGCTGCAGCTCAATAGCCTGTTGATCAACAAGGGACAGGACCGAATCCGGCGCTCGATCGGCATACTCACCGGTCTCGGCACGTCTGCGGGGTGCAAAACCTACAGCAGCAAGGGCAAGACGATCGATCCCCTCGGCAGCCGCGACATCGCCGTCGCCTGACCGAGACCTCCCTGCCTCCTTTTATTGGTTCTCGCAGAGACGCAGAGTGCGCCGGGCACGCGGGGTTGAAATCGCGAATCCAGCCCTATCGCGACTCCAGAAATTCATGCAATTATTCGCATCCGCCGCTCGGTATCCAGGCTGGCGCCACCATTCCCGACCCCGCGTCCTCTGCGATCTCCGCGTCTCTGCGAGAAAGGTACCGGAACAATAGCGTTAACGCGGAAGGGAAAAGGAGAAACCGGCGGCCGAAAAAAAACCCCATCGCTTGAATGGGGCCAACACACAATCATATAACCAGGGTCTTCAAAATAAAATTATATCCCTCGCAGAACCTCGAACTGGGACCTGGGTCTCAAATCCTGGTCCCACGAATGTGAATTAGTCACGGTCAATCCCGGCTCGAGGGGCCCATTTCGCGCGAGTTGATTCAAAACCCCGATAGTGCCGTTATACTAACCGTCCGCGCCCGGATCGATTACCGATGAATACAGATTTATTGCGACTACAGCCTTATCCTTTCGAAAAGCTGGCCGAATTGAAGCAGGGCCTGCAGCCGCCAGCGCAGCTCGACCATATCGCCCTGTCGATCGGGGAACCTCGACACCCGGCGCCGCGTTTCGTTATCGATAACCTGATCGCCCATCTGCATCAACTCTCGAACTACCCTAGCACCAGGGGCAGCGCGGCGCTGCGCGAGGCGATCGCGTCCTGGGTTATTCGTCGCTTCGCGATAAACCCGGGCCTGGTCGACCCGGAGACGAATCTATTGCCGGTCAGCGGCACCCGCGAAGCACTTTTTGCAATCGCGCAAACCGTCATCGATCGCCAGGCAGAGCGCCCGCTGGTGCTGATGCCGAACCCGTTTTACCAGATCTACGAAGGCGCGGCCCTGCTGGCGGGAGCGTCGCCCTGCTACCTGAATTGCCTGTCCGACAACGACTTTCTGCCCGATCTAGACGAAATCGATGACGCCAGGTGGGCGGACTGCCAGATGCTCTACATCTGCACGCCCGGAAACCCGAGCGGAGCCGTCATGCCGCGCGCCTACCTGCGGCGCCTGATCGAGCTCGCGCATCGGCACGACTTCGTGATCGCGAGCGACGAGTGTTATTCGGAAATCTACTTCGACGAGGACGAACCTCCCCCCGGGCTGCTCGGGATTGCCGCCGAAATCGGCAACGAAAAATTCGAACGCTGCCTCGCCTTTCACAGCCTGTCCAAGCGCTCCAACCTGCCCGGGCTGAGATCGGGTTTCGTCGCCGGGGATGCGCAAATCCTGCAACGGTTCCTGCTGTATCGCACCTATCACGGTTGCGCGCTGCCGCCGGCGACCCAGAGCGCCAGCGCCGCCGCGTGGAGCGACGAAGCCCACGTCATCGAAAACCGGGCCCTTTACCGGCAGAAATTCGAGCAGGTTTTAGCCCTGCTTTCTGATACACTCGCGCCGCAGAAACCGCAGGCGGGTTTTTACCTGTGGGCCAGCACGCCCGTTTCCGATACCGAGTTTACGCAACGGCTCTATGCCGAGCAAAACGTCACGGTCCTGCCGGGACGTTTCCTGTCACGCGACCAGGAAGGCGTGAACCCGGGCGAGAACCGGGTACGCATGGCGCTGGTGGCACCGCTCGACGAGTGCCTCGACGCGGCGCGGCGCATAAACCAACTGATACCAGCTCTCTAGGAGACAAGCCATGGCAGACCTTCAGCTAATTATCGAGCAGGCGTTCGAAAATCGCGCTGAAATCAATCCCGCCAACGTCGACCCGCAGGTCAAACAGGCGGTCCTCGAAGCGATCGAGCTGCTCGATTCGGGCCAGCAACGCGTGGCCGAACCGGTCGACGGAACCTGGCGGGTCAATGAATGGCTCAAGAAGGCGGTGCTGCTTTCGTTTCGAATTCGCGAAAACCAGGTGATGCCGGGTGGCTTTACGCAGTATTTCGACAAGGTCGATTCCAAGTTCGAAGGGCTGTCGAGCGAACAGCATGCCGCCAGCGGCGTGCGCGTGGTGCCGCCCGCGGTAGCGCGCAAGGGATCCTTCGTCGCGCCTGGCGTCGTCATGATGCCGTCCTATGTCAATATCGGCGCCTATGTCGACAGCGGAACCATGGTCGATACCTGGGCCACCGTCGGTTCCTGCGCGCAAATCGGCAAGAATGTCCATCTTTCCGGAGGCGTCGGCATCGGCGGCGTACTCGAACCGCTGCAGGCTTCGCCGACGATCATCGAGGACAACTGTTTTATCGGTGCACGCTCGGAAATCGTCGAGGGTGTCATCGTCGAGAAAGACTCGGTTATCTCGATGGGAGTCTATATCGGGCAAAGCACCAAGATTTACAACCGCGAAACCGACCAGGTAAGCTACGGCCGTATCCCCGCGGGCTCGGTGGTGGTGTCGGGAAACCTGCCCTCGGACGACGGCAGATACAGCCTTTACTGTGCCGTAATCGTCAAGCAGGTCGACGCACGAACGCGCGCCAAGGTCGGCATTAACGACCTGCTGCGCAACATTTGACAGGTTTGCAACGTGACTCGGGTAACGCTATATGGCATCGCCAATTGCGACACGATCAAAAAGGCCAGGGACTGGCTTGGCGAACACCGTATCGAATTTGAATTTCACGACTATCGCAAGCAGGGCCTCGACAAATCGTTGCTGCAATCGATGGAATCCGCGCTCGGCTGGGAAGCGATGCTGAATCGCCGCGGCACGACCTGGCGCGGGCTGCCCGCGCCGGTCCGGCAGGGTATGGATCGTGCAACGGCGCTCGAGGTCATGCTCGAAATCCCGGCGATTATCAAGCGCCCGATCCTGTCGAGGAACGACCGCCTATTCGTCGGTTTCAGCGACCACCAGTACCAGGAGATTTTCAGCCAACCATGAGCAGCGCAACGCTAGAACTGGCATCCGCCCTGATTGCAAAACCGTCGCTCACGCCGGACGATGCCGGCTGCCAGACTTTATTGATAGAGCGCCTCGGCGCGATCGGATTCGACTGCGAAACGATGCTGTTCGGCGATGTCACCAATCTCTGGGCCCGCCGCGGCAAGCAGGCCCCGGTGCTCGCTTTTGCCGGGCACACCGATGTCGTACCCCCGGGGCCGCTGGACAAATGGCATAGCGATCCATTCAGCCCGGAAATTCGCGACGGCATTCTCTACGGCCGCGGCGCCGCGGACATGAAGTCGAGCATCGCCGCCATGGTGACCGCCTGCGAAAGATTCGTGGAACAGCATCCGGATCATCGCGGGTCGATCGCGCTGCTGATTACCAGCGACGAGGAAGGCGTGGCCGTCAACGGCACGGTCAAGGTGATCGAAGCGCTCGAGGCGCGCGGCGAGAAGATCGACTGGGCGCTGATCGGGGAGCCCTCCAGCCACGCGCATGTCGGCGACGTCGTCAAGAACGGGCGCCGCGGCTCGATCGGCGCCAAACTGGTCATACACGGGGTACAGGGTCACGTCGCCTACCCGCACAAGGTCGATAATCCGATTCATCGCGCGATGCCCGCGCTGCACGATCTCGCCCGCCACGAATGGGACCGGGGCAACAGCTTCTTTCCGCCGACCAGCCTGCAAATTTCGAATATCAACGCCGGCACCGGCGCGCACAACGTCGTCCCCGGGCACGCCGAGGTATATTTCAACCTGCGCTACTCGACCGAGATCGACGCCAGGCAAATCATCGAGACCACGAAGGTAATTCTCGACAAGCATGAACTCGCCTACGATATCGACTGGTCGATATCGGGTTACCCGTTCCTGACACCCGCGGGAGAGCTGGTGCATGCCGCGCAACAGGCGATAAAACAGCATACCGGGCTGACTACCGACCTGCAGACCACCGGCGGCACTTCCGACGGGCGCTTCATCGCGCCCACCGGCGCCCAGGTGCTCGAGCTCGGTCCGGTTAACGATTCTATTCACAAGATCAACGAGCATGTCGACACGCGCGAACTCGACACGCTGTCCGATATCTACCAGGCTATCCTCGAAAACCTGCTGACCTGATGCCACCGACCGGTCGCTTTGCACCCTCGCCCTCGGGCCCCCTGCACTTCGGCTCGCTGGTGGCCGCCGTTGCCAGCTACTGCCAGGCCAGGTCGCAGCAGGGGCGCTGGTTGCTGCGTATCGAGAATGTCGATACCCCGCGCGTGGTCGGTGGTGCCGCCGACCAGATTCAACGCGACCTCGAGGCTTTCGGATTCGCATGGGACGGCCCGGTTTTGCAGCAGAGCGATCAATTCGAACAATACCGCTACTACCTCGACAAGCTGCTCGATCAGGGCGATTGCTATGCTTGCGAATGCAGCCGCCGCAGCCTGCGCGAACAGGGCGTGCGCAGCGGTCCGCTGGGGCAGATCTATCCGGGCAACTGTCGTCACAAGCGGCTGGCGCCCGCGGGCCGCTCGATAAGGTTGAATACCGCGGACGCGCAGCTGATCGGGTTTAGCGACCAGGTGTACGGCAGGTTCGAGCTGAACCTGACCGCAGCGGTGGGCGATTTCGTGCTGCGGCGCGTCGACGATATCTACGCCTACCATCTTGCCGTCGTCGTCGACGACGAACTGCAGGGCGTCGACGAAATCGTGCGTGGCGCCGACCTCCTCGAAAACACCTGCCTGCATCTGCTGCTGCAGCGCAAACTGGGTTTCGCGACGCCACGATACCTGCACGTTCCGCTGGCGAGTAACGCACAGGGCGTAAAACTCAGCAAGCAATCGGGCGCCGCGGCGATAGACCACGAACGCGCCCCGCAACTGCTGCTCGCGGCCCTGCGCCATCTCGGCCAGCCCGCGGATGACGCGATGCTGCAGGCTAACCCGGGTGAAATCCTGAACCGGGCCATCGCCGAATGGAATACCGCCGCGATCCCGGCGCGGCTCGCCGCCAGCGCGGAAACTTTCGGCAGCTGATCAGCGCCAGAAAATAAACCGCGGCCATGGTGATCGGGATACAACCAGGCCTCGCCAGCTCTTGTTCGACGCGCGTAAAAGTTTAAACTGTAGCGTTCCGGAGTCGATTAACAGCAGGCCAGAACAATGCTTAAAACCGCGGACGAACTGATCAGGGAAGCGCAGCAACATATCGCCTGCGTGGACGTGCAAACAGCCAAGAAAATATACGACGAATCCCCCGATGCGGTAATCGTGGACGTGCGCGAATCGCACAAGGCGGAAGAAGGCAAGTTATCGAACTCGATCAATATTTCGCGCGGTGTGCTCGAATACGAAGTGCACAAGGCATGTCCCGACGCGAATACGATCATCATCACCCATTGTGCGGGCGGCGGGCGCGCGTCGCTGGCGGCGCATTCGCTGAAGCAGCTCGGCTATAACCAGGTTTACGCGATCACCGCGCCATTCGACGAAATCAAGAAGGTTTTCGGTTGACGGCCTACTTGACCTGGTCGATCGTCAGCGAGATTTCGGCGGGAGGATTGGCGCTATCGATCGCCCCGAACTCGGTATAAAAATCACCGCTCTGCGCGACCGGGTTGCCGCTGGGCGATACGCGCGCGCCGACGATAACCTGCTGAAAAGACGAAAGCTTCATCGCCGGCATCATCGCATCGGCGTCACTCAGGGTCAGCGCTACCGGTAAATCGGCAAGCGTCAGTCGCTTTACCGCGAGCGGCATCGGCGGTCCCTGCATCGCCTTGGCATAGACAAAGACGGCATCGCCGGGTTTCGCCCTGGCCTTCAGTTCCGGGCTGATATCGACCACCAGGCTTAACCGGTTTGCGCCGCCTGCAGCAGGAGCGGCAGCGCTGACCAGTTCGGGATCACGCTGTTCCAGCATCGCCAGCAGGTCCTTGATTTCACGTGTCGAGGCGGGATTATCGGCGATCAGCGGCAGCAACTGCGTCCAGTAGCGATACGCCGCCTTGAAATCCTGGCGCTGTTCCGCCGCCATGCCGGCCAGCCACAGCCCGTTAGGGAAACGGGGGTTTAATTTCAAACCCCGCAGCACCAGCTCCTCGGGTTCGCCCTGCAGGCTGCCATTGTTCTGCATCGCCAGCGCGTCGGCGAGCGCGAACAGTATGCCCGGCTCATTGGCAACCAGGTCGTTACTGCGCCGATAAGCCGTGACCGCTTCGTCGAACCGCTGTTTTGCCATCATCGTGCGGCCAAGCATGAACCAGCCTTCGGCGTCTTCCGGGTTGTCACGCAGCCGCTCCTTGATCGCGGTTTCCATCTCGTCGAGGGTCATCTGCGGGGCAGCCGCGGTCTGGCTCTGCGGCATTGCCCGCACCAGTTCAGGATTTTCGATAACCCGGTATTCGCCAAACACGAAGTAGAGCGCAATACTGCATACTGGAATCGCGAGCATCACGACCGCGGCCATCCATTTACCGCGCGCCTTTTGCACGTTGCCGTCGCTACGATCGAGTTCCAGCGCCAGCGCGGTCTGCAAATCCAGGTAAGCACCGTCGAATTCCGCCTGGTCGATTTCTCCGGCGGCCATCTGGGCTTCGAGTTGCCGCTTCTTTTCGCGCGCGATCTGGATATTCTGTTGCTGGCGTTGATCTCTCTGCTGCGCGCGCGCGGCGCGCATCAGCGGCAGCAGCAGTATTACGAGCGCGAGCACGAGCAGCGCGATGGCGACAATCCAGAAGGTCATGATTTTGGCTCACTATCTTCCAGCAGGTGTCTGGCGTTATCGAGGGCAGCGGCATCGACTTCGACCGGTTTCCGGGCGGCGCGCAGCCGGCGGATCACGATAAAAAGTACCAGCATCAGCAACAGGAAGGGCCCCAACCACAGCAGGTAGGTGGATGACTTGAATTGCGGCCGGTAGAGTACGAAATCTCCGTAGCGAGCCACCATGAAATCGATGACTTCCTGCTGGGATTTACCCTGTTGCAGCATTTCATAGGTTTCACGCCGTAAATCCTGCGCCAGGTCGGCGTCGGAACCGGCCAGGTTCTGGTTCTGGCACACCAGGCAACGTAGCTCGTTGACCAACTGGTTATAATCGGCTTCCATCTCGGGCGAATCGAACTCGTAAGCCTCGATCGCGGCCTGCGCCGGGATCCACCAGAATACCAGCAGGATTATCAACAGCAACGGTTTCAACTGAGCAACTCCATGAGAATGGGCATGATTTTCTGTTCCAGCGATTCATGCGTCACCGGTCCGATATGCTTGTACTTGATCAACCCATCGGCGCCGATCACAAAGGTTTCCGGCACTCCGTAAACGCCCCAGTCGATGCCTACCCGACCATCGCGGTCAACGATACTGGTGGCATAGGGATTGCCAAATTGCTCGAGCCAGCGCACGGCGTCTGCCGATTCGTCCTTGTAATTGAGCCCGATAACGGCGACCAGGTTTTTACCTGCAAGCGCTGTGATGACTGCGTGCTCGGCCCGGCAGGAAATGCACCAGGAAGCCCAGACGTTGAGCACCCACACCTGGCCCGCCATGTCGGCGGTCGACAGCTGGCGCGAGGGATCCCCCAGAATCGACAGCGAAAAAGCCGGCGCCGGTTTGTCGATCAATGGCGACGGGACTTTTTTCGGATCCAGCCGCAGGCCGTATCCAAGCAGTCCGACCATCAGCACGAAAATCGCCAGCGGTAGCGCAAATCGAATCACGAGGCCCGCTCCATCTCGTCAACGACGGGGCTGCTGCTGCGCGCCAGGCGCCGGTAGCGCCGATCGCTGGCGGCGAACAGGCCGCCAACGGCCATGATAATCGCGCCCAGCCAGATCCAGCGGATAAAGGGCTTGTAATAAATTCTCACCGCCCAGGCGCCCTGGTTATCGAGTGGTTCGCCCAGCGCGATAAACAGGTCTCGGGTAAGACCGGCATCGATGGCCGCTTCGGTCATCGGCGAGGTTTGCACCAGGTAGGTTCGTTTCTCCGGGAACATGTCGGCCTTGAAGTCACCCTCTGCCGAGCGCACCGTGAAACCGCCGCGGGTAGCCAGGTAGTTTTCAATATTGAATTGGCGCACACCTTCAAAGGTGAACTCGTATCCGGCCACCGAGTAGGTGTCGCCGGGCGCCATGCGCAAATCCTTTTCCTTGGTATAAATGCTGGTCAGCGTTATGCCGACGATAAAAACCGCGATCCCGATGTGTCCGAGCAACATGCCGTAAAAACCGGCGGGCGTGGAGCGCAGCGCCGAGGACAGCGAGCGGTTGCGAAACCTTTCGTGAATCGCCATGACCGCGGTCAACGCAATCCACACTGCCATCGCGAGCCCGGCAAACGCAGCCCACTGCCAGTCGGGCTGTAACAGCGCTAAACCCGCGCCCAGCAATATCGCCAGCAAAGCCGGCAGCCAAAGCCGGGCCTGCAGGCGTTGCAGCGAGTCGCTCTTCCAGCGAATCAGCATGCCGATTCCGATTAACACACCGAGTGGGGCACCGAGCAGGACAAACATCAGGTTGAAGTAAGGTGGGCCCACCGAAATCTTGTCGCCCATGGCGTCGATCGCGATCGGGTAGAGCGTGCCCAGCAGGATTGCGGCGGCAATCACGGTGAGAAAGATATTGTTAAGCAACAGCGCACCGTCGCGCGAAACGATACTGGTTTGCGCCGCGCTTTTGAGCAACGGCGCCCGCCAGGCGTATAAGGCCAGCGAACCGCCGACCACCACCACCAGGAACCCGAGAATGAATACGCCGCGCTCCGGATCGCTGGCGAAAGCGTGCACCGAAGTCAGCACCCCGGAGCGCACCAGGAAGGTGCCGAGCAGACTCAGGGAAAACGTGAAAATCGCAAGCAGCGCGGTCCAGGCCTTGAAGGTGCCGCGTTTTTCGGTGATGGCGAGCGAGTGCATCAACGCGGTGCCAACCAGCCACGGCATGAAGGACGCGTTTTCGACGGGATCCCAGAACCACCAGCCGCCCCAGCCCAGTTCGTAATATGCCCACCAGCTGCCGAGGGCGATTCCCAGGGTCAGGAAAATCCAGGCGACGTTGGTCCAGGGTCGCGACCAGCGCGCCCAGGCCGAATCCACCTGCCCGGACATCAGCGCCGCGATCGAAAACGCAAACGCAACCGAGAAGCCGACATAACCGAGGTATAGCATCGGCGGGTGTATCGCGAGACCGATATCCTGCAGCAGCGGATTCAGATCACCGCCCTGGAGCGCCGCCGGGAGCAGGCGTTCGAACGGGTTCGAGGTAATAATAATAAACAGTAAAAAGCCACAACTGACCATGCCGAGCACCGACAGCACCCTGGCGCGCATCGCGTGCGGCACATTCGGTGTAAACAATGCGACCGCCCCGGTCCACAGGCAAAGCACCAGGGCCCAGAGCAATAACGAGCCCTCATGCGCTCCCCAGACGCCTGATATCCGATAGATCAGCGGCAACTCGCTGTTCGAGTTCTGCGCCACGTAGAGCACCGAAAAATCGTGGCTTAAAAAAGCCCAGGTCAGGCACGCATAGGCCACCCCGACGAACAATAACTGCGCCAGCGCGGACGGTACCGCCATGGCAATCCAGCGCTGCACCCCGAAGCCGGTTCCGGCAAGCGGTACCAGCGCCTGGATGAAAGCGATGCACAGCGCGATGATCAGCGCAAAATGTCCAATCTCGGGAATCATTGCTTGGCTCCTTCCTTCATCATGCCGGCCAGTTCCGGCGGCATGTAGTTCTCGTCGTGCTTGGCCAGCACTTCCTGCGCCACGAACTCGCCCTTTTCATCGAGTTTGCCGTTGGCGATGATGCCCTGCCCTTCGCGAAACAGGTCCGGCAGAATGCCGGCGTAACGCACCGTAACCTGCCGTTCGTTGTCGGTCAGGTCGAATTTGACGGTCAGGCCGTCGCCGGGGCGGTTCACGCTGCCGTCGACAACCATGCCGCCAATACGAAACAGCTTGTTGGCCGGCGCCTTGCCCGACATTACCTCGGTCGGCGTAAAAAAGAACATGATGTTTTCGTCGAGCGACTTCAACGCGAAGCCAACGCCTATCGCGACGCCGGCAACCATCAGGGCTATCAGGGCAAGTCTTTTCTTTCGTGCAGGAGTCATTTCAGTTCAGCCTTGTGGCGCCGCTTCAGTCGGCGCAGTTCTTTCTCGTGTTGTTTACGGGGCAAGTACCAGTTCAGCCACAATACCACCGCGACCAGCGCATAGCTCGGCCAGACGAAGGCGGCATAACCACCCATTTGGAAAAATTCCGACACTTAAAGTTCCTCAACCCATTTACTGTTGCGTTCGCGCTGCAATAGCTCTACCCGGCATTTGTGGAACAGCGCGAGTACGTAGTAAACCTGGAACGCCAGCGCCATCAGCAGCAACGGCAGCAGCATCGACCAGTGAATAGAGGGCTTGTCGAACTTGGTTACGGTCGGCCCCTGGTGCAGCGAATGCCACCACTCCACCGAGTAGTGAATAATCGGGATATTGACCACGCCGACCAGGGCCAGTATCGCGACGGCCCTGGCGGCGACCCGTTTATCCTCGATCGCGTTATGCAGGCCGATTACACCCAGGTATAGAAACAGCAGAATCAGTTCCGACGTCAGCCGCGCATCCCAGACCCAGTAGGTTCCCCACATCGGTTTACCCCATAGCGAGCCGGTGACCAGGGCGAGAAAAGTGAAGCTGGCGCCGATCGGCGCGCTGCTGATCAGCACCACTTCGGCCAGTTTCATGCGCCAGACGATGATCACGATGCCGCAAATCGCCATAACCACGTAGATAAAGAGTGACATCCACGCGGAAGGCACATGTACGAAAATAATCCGGTAGCTTTCGCCCTGCTGATAATCCGGCGGCGCCTCGATCAACCCACCGTAGAGGCCCGCCACAAGCAATACCAGGAAAATCCCGGTCAGCCACGGAATCCATTTACCGGCGATACGGTAAAAGTGCGGTGGTGAACCCAGTTTATGAAACCAAAGAAACATATTTAACCATTCAACTTGCAGACATTCGTAATGCTGCCGCCGTCGCCCATGGCGAAAGCGAGACCGACAAAAGGAGAAACGCCAGCAGCATGTAAATTTGGGCGGATACCTCGAAACCCATCGCGGCGTTTTCGATCGCGCTGGCAGCGAATATCAACACCGGCACGTACAGAGGCAACACCAGTAACGACAGGATTATACCACCTTTTCTCAATCCCACAGTAAGCGCGACACCGATTGCTCCGACCATACTCAATATTGGGGTTCCGATCAATATGGTCAACAGCAGGGTCGCCTGCGCCTGGCCCGGCATGCCCAGCATTTCGGCGAGTAACGGCGCGACGATCAACAGTGGCAAACCGGTAACCAGCCAGTGTGCGCTAACCTTGGCCAGCACCAGGATCGCCACCGGGTGGGCGCTGAGCAGAATCTGCTCGAGCGAACCGTCGTCAAAATCCGACCTGAAAATGCTATCCAGCGACAGCATCGCGGCGAGCAGCGCGGCAACCCAGATGATCCCGGGCGCAATTCGCGCCAGCAGTTCGGGTAGAGCGCCCAGCGCCAGCGGGAACAGCGTTATGACCAGCACGAAAAACAGCAACGGCATCGCGTACTCTGCGCGATTGCGAAACGCCAGCAGCAGGTCGCGCCTCAATAGAAAGACAAACGCCTGCAGCAGCGAAAGCCGGCTACTCATGCCGGCTGCCCGAGGTTCAGCCGCTGCAGCGCGAGCGTCGGCAGGGTGATATCGTGGTGCGACGTGGCCACGATGATCCCGTCACGCTGCAGGTGCTGCTCGAACAGCGTCGTGAACATCGCCATGCTGGACTTGTCCAGCGACGTAAAGGGTTCGTCCAGGATCCAGATCATCGAATCGGTCGCCAGCAGGCGCGCCAGCGCCAGGCGGCGTTTCTGGCCGGCCGACATGCTGCCGACCTCGCTATCTCCGTAGGCGTAAAGATTGACCTGCTCGAGCACGTCGTCCAGGTCGCGCTCCGACGGAACTCCCATGGCCCGCGCGAGCCGCAGGTTTTCGAGGCAGGACAGCTCGTGCTTGACCCCGTCGTGATGCCCGACATAGGTGACCTGCTCGTAGTAATCGCCGGCAAGCCGGTCGATCGGTTGCCCGCGCCACAGCACTTCTCCGCTGTCGGCCAGCCTGAGCCCGGTCAAAATCCTCAGCAGGCTGGTTTTGCCGCAACCATTGGGGCCCTCGACGACCAGCATTTCGCCGGATTCGAGCGTAAAATCGAGATGCTCGAACAACGCGCGATCGTTGCGGATACAGCTGAGATCCTGGGATTCGAGTAAGGCGGTTTCGGGCATGCAATGGTCGGGAATCTGGGTGCCCGAAGGTTAGCTCCGCCCTGACCAACGATCAACCCATTTTTTGATATTTATCAGTCAAGCAGGTATAAACGGTAGTAATGTATCGATATACGGATCGGAGTAACACGATGACAACCAAAGAGCAATTAATCGATCAGCACATTCGAGAATACGAGTCCCGGTTGAAACATATCGATGAACTTTACGAGCGGGCGCGCAAGGTGACCGAACACCTGGACGACGAGCACGAGACGCGTTCTGAGTTGCTGGCTATCGCGCAACAGCGCGCAGAGCTGAAACGAAAGGCCGACGAAATCAAGACCATGCCGCTCGACAAGTGGCGCGAAGAGACGGTGCGTAGCGCGGGCCCCATGGCAATCTGGGACATAATCGCGCAAAAGCTGGAAAACTTTCTGGAACGTCACGAGTAGCGGACTTAGGATCGGGCTAGCGTTTTTCGGCTACCAGCAACCAGCCGGGACGCTCGAGCCGCGTCATGTAGTTG
>JAOTUD010000228.1 GCA_029864065.1 Gammaproteobacteria bacterium
GAACTGGGACCGATGGAGAATTTCGTTTACCTGGTCGAGGATGTCGCCAGCCGCCGTTGCGCCGTGGTCGACCCGGCCTGGGAGGTCGAGCAAATCGTCAACAAGGCCCGGGAACTCGACCTGAACGTGACCGATATCCTGCTGACCCACAGCCACCACGACCATATCAACGGCATCGAGGGCCTGCTGAACCATGCCAGCGCCGAGGTCCATCTGCTCAAGCCGGAATACGAATTCTGGCGGCACGAGCTCGACAAACCGAGCCTGCATCATGGCGGCGATGAATTTAACCTCGGCGACACCCGCATCAGGATTCTGCACACCCCGGGGCATACGCCGGGATCGGCCTGCTACCAGCTCGGCAATGAAATCATCACCGGCGATACCCTGTTCGTATTCGGCTGCGGACGCTGCGACCTCAGTGGCGGCAGTCCCGAAGACATGTTCGTCACGCTGAAGAAGATGAAAGATCAATTGCCCCAGGACATGCTGATTCATCCCGGCCATAATTACTCGGTCAAGCCGACATCCACCCTGGGGGAACAGATCGAGGGCAACCCATTCATGCACTACCAAGACGAGGACGCCTTCGTGCACTACCGCATGCTCGTGCACGACAAGACCCGCGACGAACCCTACGATGCGGTCAGCCGGCAGCAGCTGAAGATCGCCAACCTCCTTTAATCCCGGCGGCGCCCCGGGAGCGGGATCGATTACGTCGACATGCCCTGAAATAGGCGGGCGTCGACCTGTTTTTGTATGGTAGAGTTTTGTCTTTCCAATTTTCTATCCGGAACGCCGATACAGATGCTTCGACTAAGCCATAAACCAGTCTTTTACCTTGCCTCGATACTGCTACTATGCGCCTGCGCCAGCGATCCGGTGGTGCTCGCCCCCAACCTCGCCGAGGGCGACCCGATCAAGCCAGAGTACCTGGTTGGCAAGTGGTGTAATAATCGCGAATTGACGTCTACGGCCAACGCCGAAGCCGGCGTCAGCACCCTGGCCAACCTGGGTAAACAGTTCTGGAAACTCCGCGCCAGCGGCAAATGGGAAAACTCGGAAACCGGGTGGATATACGCTCACTATGGCAAATGGCAACTGCAGGGTCCTGACACGGTGCTACTCGATCGCCTGCGCGGGGACCCTGTCAGCTACCAGGCAAGCTTCAGGAATTCCGGGGTGGATTTGTACCTGCTGGACGAGTCCGGTCAGTTCCTGGTGGTGTCACGCTGCGACTAAAACCGCCACCGGCGGCAGCGCCCGAAATCAAAGCTCGAGCGGACGTCGCTCTACGTGATCGCTCCTGATTTGCGTCACGGCCCGTTCCAGTTGCTCGAGAATCGCTTCCGACTGCTAGGCGATAGCTTACCTGACCATGCCATGCAAGGCAGGGAAAGATGTTCGCCGGCCGCTTCTCACAGTTCACCGTCCAGCTGCGCCTGAAACGATTCCACTGCGTCGCTGGCGAGCGAATTCGGATCGCTGGTCATGATTTCTCCTCCTTTCGAAAATCGATGCCTGGCCATCTCTTTTATTGATGCCGGGAACTGCAGCATTGACCTTGGTCAAACTGGAAAAATATAAATACGAGAAAATAGCCGGAAATCGGTCAACCAGGGAGCGCGGAGGATGAATGATATTTTCGAACTTGCTGACGATCTGGGTCCATTGAAGGTAATCCACGTTCATGAACCCGGCATTGGTCTGAAAGGGGTACTGGTGGTAGACAACGTCGCCAGGGGACCGTCGATAGGCGGGGTGCGCATGGCGCCAGACGCAACCGCCGGGGAATGCGCGCGTCTGGCGCGCGCGATGACCTTCAAGAACGCCGCGGCAGACCTGCCCCACGGTGGCGGCAAGGCGGTCCTGGTTGGCGACCCCAAAATGCCGAAAGCACGGAAAGAAACGCTGATTCGCGGATTCTGTTGCGCGCTGCGCGAGGTCGAACAGTATATCTTCGGACCCGATATGGGAACCGATGAAGAATGCATGGCCTGGGTCAAGGACGAGATCGGGCGGGCGGTCGGTCTGCCGCGCGAACTCGGCGGAATTCCGCTCGACGAAATCGGCGCGACCGGATTTGGATTGAGTCACGCGGTCGATATCGCGCAGGAATTCTGCGAGTTCGAAACCCGGGGAGCCCGATTCGTGGTTCAGGGATTTGGCGCCGTTGGCAAGCACGCTGCGCGGTTTCTTGGCCAGTCGGGCGCGGTCGCGGTGGCCGTATCGGATAGCAGAGGCACGCTTTACAATCCTGACGGGCTCGACATCGAGGCCCTGATCGAACTGAAATCTGCCGGCAAAAGCGTTACCGAGTTTGCCCATGGCGAAAAGCGTGATGGCGACACGATCATCGATATCGAATGTGATATCTGGATTCCTGCGGCGCGCCCCGATGTTATTCACGAGGGCAACGTGGATCGATTGAAAACCAGATTGATCGCGCAGGGCGCCAATATTCCGGTCACCTACGCGGCCGAAAAAATACTGCACCAGAGGGGAATTCTGAATATTCCCGATTTCATCGCCAATGCCGGCGGCGTCATCTGTGCCGCGATCGAATACCAGGGGTCTGGCGAGGCGGCCGCGCTCGCGTCGATCGAAGACAAACTGCGCCGCAACACGCGCGAGGTGCTCGAAACCGCCAGGCGTGAACAGATCCTGCCGCGTGACGCCGCACTCGCGATGGCGCGCAGTCGCGTCGAGCAGGCGATGAGCTATCGCCGCTGGCATATCTTTTGAGCAGGTCGAGGCACGAAATCGGTGCGTTTTACGGCCGCGACCGGTAGAAAACGCGTTACGCGGGTTAACGCGCTGCCTGTCCGCCAAATACCGGGACGCGACAACGCATACGAGGATTCAGGCGCTCGCATTAATGAACGCAGTTGCGAAAAGCCATTACCACCGAGGCGCTAAAACCCCGCTGCTCGGGTCGACGATAGCCGAACATTTCCAGGCCGTCGTCGACGCTTCCCCGAGCGCAAGGCCGTGGTCTCGCTGCCACAGCGGCAAAAACGACATATTGCCAGTTGAGCGCAAGCGTCGACCGGCTGGCTTGCGGGCTGCTGCAACTGGACTTTGGACGAGGCGAGCACATCGGCATCTGGTCTACCAACAATGTGGCGAGAATATTTACCCACGTAAAATCGAAGCCGTCCTGTTCAGCCATCCCGGCATAGCGGAGGTTGCGGTCTTCGGCGTAGCCGACAGGCGCCCTGGCGAACAGATCGCCGCCAGGATCAAATCCCACGCGTACCTCGATGTCGACGCAGACGGAATACGCGAATTTTGCCGGGACAATATCGCGCACTACAAGATTCCGAGGTGAATCCGAATCGTCGACGATGTACCGATGACCGTCACCGGGAAGCGGCAAGAATATGAATTGCGCGGGGAGATGGAAGCGCTGTTGCAACAGGGCAAAACGGACGGTAGCTGATCCCGGGTACATGGATAACCGCGCCGCTATTCGAGAATTGGTGCAGCACTTGATTCCGGTCAGTGCGCCCGGGTGCATATTGATTCATATTGACGTTATCGGTTCAACGGAGGATTCGTCAAATGCCCGCTCAAAAACTGAAAAAATTGCTCGATGACCGCGGCATCAAGTACATCAGCATCAACCACTCGCCGGCCTACACGGCGCGCGAAACCGCAGCTTCCACTTTCATTCCCCGGCGCGAGTTTGCGAAGACGGTCATCGTCGATCTCGACGGGGAAAAAGTGATGGCGGTGGTATCGGCATCGCGCCACGTGGACCTGGATGCATTGCGCGAGCTGGCGGGCGCAACCGCAGCGCGCTTGGCCAGCGAGGATGAGTTCAAGACCCTTTTCCCGGACTGCGAGATCGGTGCCATGCCTCCGTTTGGCTCGCCCTACGAGCTGCGGGTTTTCATCGACGAGATGGTGACCGAGGTAGATGACCTGTGTTTTAACGCGGGTTCACACGAACAGATTCTACGCCTCGATTGTTCCGACTACCTGCAGATCGAGCGACCCGTTGTGGGCTCCATCGCAGCCAAGGAATGATCGTCTCCGGCGCGCCCGCACCTCATTACTTTTGGGGAGCCTCAATCCAGGCTGCCGAAAACGCGGCGCAATAACGCGGTCGCGCGCGCCGCCGGGTCGGCGCGGATCCTCGCCTCTTCTTCGGCTACCAACAGGAAAAGCCCCTCGATGGCCCTGTCGGTCGCGTAGCCTTCGAGGTCAGGGTCGATCCTGCTGACAAACGGCAACTGGTTGTACTTGTTGACGATATCGCCATAGTAGCGGGTCGCGCGGGTCTCGCCGAGCTTGTCGCGGACGACCGGCAGGAATTGCGCGCGCAACTCGCCGCCCGTGGTACGCATCAGGTATCGAGTTGCGGCGTCGGGCGGTCCGTTTAAAATTTCGAAGGCATCGCCGATTGTCATCGCGGTGATGGACTTGATGAAAATCGGCCTGGATTTTGCCGCCGCCAGTTCCGCGGCGCGGTTGAGCTGCAGCACGAAACGATCGACCTCGCCGCCGAGCCCGACCTGGCGTAAGGCCTGGTCTACCCTGGCAACTTCGGGCGGAAACGAAATTTTCAGCAACGGGTTAGCGTAGTAACCATCCTGCGCCGACGCGATTATCGCGCCTTTCGATATTCCGCGGGCCAGGGAATCCTTGAGCGCGGCGACGACCTCCGCATTGGTCAAAGGCAGTTCCTCGGCCGACGCGGTAATGGTTTCGAGCGTCTGTCTCAACTCCTTCTCGGAACAACCCGACAGCGCGATCAGCGCAAATACCAAGATGACTATTTTCATTATTCCTGCCTATAAATATTTGATTATTTCGCCGAGACCCTCGACCCTGATATCGGTATATTCGGGCCAGTCGCCGACGCCTCGGGTGTCGACGTGAATCGTCGCCACGCCGGCGCCTTTTCCGGCCTCGAGATCATACAGGTAATCGCCCACCATGACAGTGTCCTCGGCGTCGGCCTGCCAGAACTCGAGCAGATGCCTGATCCCGTCGGGCGCAGGCTTGGGAATACAGGAGTCGCGATCGAGAATATGCTCTACCGGGAAAAAATGCGCCAGCCTGCAGGCATGCAGGGTCTGTTTCACCACCGGCATGGTATTGCGCGTCAGTATCGCCAGCTGCCGCCCCCTTTCGTGCAATAACTGCAGCAGCTCGGCGGCGCCCTGCATCACCGACGCTTGGCCGGCATAGTAAAACTCGAGTTCGTTGAGCTGTTCCCACAGGGGGGCGGCCTTGGCCGCGGGCATCGCCTGCAGCGCCTCGAGTATCGGGGTTGCGGGCGCCAGGCCCAGTTCCTCGCGGATATGCTCGAAATCGTGCGCGCTGACGGTCAGCGTGCCGTCGAGATCGAAAATCCAGTGCTTGCGATGCCTGAGCAAATCGGGGGCTGTCATGATTACCTAAAACTTGGGGAAACCGTCCGAATCATTGTAGTATCGGCGTCTCGGAACATATTTCAAGGAAACTGTTATGACGATAAAAGTTGGCGACAAACTACCCTCTATCGATTTGCAATACAAGACTGCAGACGGGGTACAGACGATTAACACCGACGGGCTTTTTGCTGGCAAGAAAGTGGTGTTGTTCGCACTTCCCGGCGCATTCACCCCAACCTGCTCGGCCGCGCATCTGCCCGGTTACGTGGTCAACTCGGACGAGTTTTTCAAAAAGGGCATAGACAGCA
>JAOTUD010000229.1 GCA_029864065.1 Gammaproteobacteria bacterium
CGATACCCGCGGCGTCGGCGTCAACCGTCCCGGCGCGTTCGCCGAATACGTCTGCATCCCGGGGGACAACGCGTACAAAATCCCCAAAGAGATCAGCGACGATATCGCGTCGATCCTCGATCCGCTCGGCAACGCGGTGCACACGGCGCTGTCGTTCGACCTGGTCGGCGAGGACGTGCTGATTACCGGCGCTGGCCCGATCGGCCTGATGGCGACGGCCGTGGCGCGCCACGTCGGCGCGCGCCACGTCGTGATTACCGACATCAATGAAAAACGCCTGGCGATGGCGCACCAGTTCGGCGCGACGCGGACGGTTGTTGCGGGCAAGGAGGATCTGCACGACGTCATGGAAGAGCTCGGCATGCTCGAGGGCTTCGACGTCGGCCTCGAAATGTCGGGCAACGAGAATGCGCTGCACGACCTGATCGATATCATCAATCACGGCGGCAAGATCGCGCTGCTCGGAATTTACCCGAACATTCCGCAGGTCAACCTGAACCAGGCGATTTTCAAGGGATTGAGCCTGAAGGGCATTTACGGGCGAGAAATGTTCGAAACCTGGCACAAGATGGTGGCGATGCTGGGTAGCGGGCTCGACGTGGCCGCGGTGATTACCGACCACATCGATTTCGAGGATTTCGAGAAAGGCTTCAAAAAGCTCAACGCCGGCGAGGCCTGCAAGGTCGTCATGCGCCTGTGACCTTGATTTCGGCCGGCGCCCGGAGTCTGCAACGCACCACCAGGACAGGACACGGGACAGGCTTTGCCGTCCGGGATGGCGGGCGGGATTAAATAGCGCCACCCGTCAGCTGGTAAATCCAGCCACTCGCCATAGCGCCGGCGAATCCCAGCGCCAGGTAAAGCATGAACACCGGCCTTTTGACCAGGGCCCAGACCGCGATCGCGGCCGGGAACGACGACACCGCACCAGCGGTGACAAATGCCATCGCCGCGCCGGGCGTCATGCCGATTTCGATCAGGCCGGAGACCAACGGTATCGCCGCGTATCCGTTCAGATAGGAGGGCGCGCCGACGACGGCGGCGAGCGGGATCGCGAACGGATTGTCGGCGCCGACGTAGCCTGCGATCCAGATTGTGGAGACGTAGGCCAGCATCAGGCTTTCGAGGAAAAATGCGAGCGTCAGCCACTTGCCGAGAAACGCGCCGATCGAAACGGATTCGCGCCTGAAGATCTCGATACGAGCCGGCTCGCGCCAGAATTTCCACAGCACCCGTTCCGCTTCGCCGGCCGCGCAGCTGCTGCCGCAACCGCTCGTGACCTCGGCTCGCAGCGGAGATTCGAGACCGCCGTAGCGCTGAATCGCCATTATCGAAAGCCCGGCGAACAGGCCCATCATCGCCGCGGCGACGGTTTTGGCCAGCGCAAAACCAAAGCCGATGCCGGCTGCGGTAAGGACAAACATTTCGGGATCCATGATCGGTGACGCGATCCAGAAAGCCATTACCGGCGCCAGCGGCACACCGGCGCCGAGCATTGCGGCAATCAGCGGAATGACGCCGCAGGAGCAAAATGGTGAGACGGCGCCGACCAGCGCGGCCAGCACGGTTGCGCGTAGCGGGTGTCCGCCGAAAGCTTTTGCGACCAGGGTGTCGGCGCTGGTCGCCTTGGCGAACGCCGCGATGCCGGTCGCGATTGCGAAAAAGGGCAGCATTTCCCACAAGGCCTGGAGGGTGAACCAGATGCTGAGTGGTAGCCGGGGCAGGTCGACTGCCGCCAGCAGGACTAGCATTAGCACCATCGCGATGAAGACTCGGTCCCTGATTATGGAACCGAGGTAATGAAGCAAAGCCTGGTTGCGGTGGGGGATGTCGGCCAGGGTATTCATATTGCTAGTAATCTCGAAATATAAAATAAAAATCAGGCCGCATTTTCCCGGGACTCTGCATCGGCGCAGCATTCCTCGGTCAGGTAATCGACCAGGTCGCGTAACAGTTCAAATTCCATGGTGCAGATCAATGTTGCCTGATGGCGCCGCTGGTGGATCACGCCGGCGGATTTCAAATGGGTGATGTGATGGGTCAGGGTCGAACCCGGAATACCCAGTTTCTTCTGGATCTTGCCAACCGGCAGGCCATCGTCGCCGGCGCGCACCAGCAGGCGCACGATCCTGAGCCGGGTCGGGTTGCCGATCTTGGCGAGGACATTGGCGGCGGTCTCGAGTTTCATACCGACGACTTTAGCGGGATATCAGCCAATAATCAACGATATTACTAGAATAATCGAAATGATATAAGAACAGACGGCGCCTGAGTTCCGCTGATGCGGATTCCGATTCGGACTTTCGCTGACCTGGGCTATGGACTCGGGGAACGAGAATTACGAGCGACCTTATACCGTGGCGATAAACAGGTAACTCTCCTGGGGAACGATGAAGCCTTCGCCGTCGCGGAATTCGGCAAGCTTTTCATTTACGGATTCGACGATCCGGCTCATTACCGCGGGGCCCTCGGCCGCGACTTCCGCGGCGATCGGGTTGCCGGCAATTTCCCTGGGGATCGACAGCGCGGCCGGCCCCACTATGCGATCGACGCTGATGCGTGAAATCGAGATGTCATGGAAGCCGGCGCCGCTGACCAGGGATTCGATATGTGGCTGGTCGTTGAAGGTAAACGGGGTCAGCGATCGCTCGGCGATCTCGCGGTCGATGAAAGTTTCCAGCGCCGCGGCGATCGCCAGGAACAGCGGGCTGGCGCCGCTCCACACGGTAATCGCGATGCGACCTCCGGGTTCGAGCACGCGCCTGATCTCGGCCAGGGTGCGTTCCTTTTCGGGAAAATACTGCAACCCCTGCTGACAGATCGCGAGCGAAAACGAATGATCTTCGAATGGCATATCCAACGCGTCCGTTTGCAACCATTCGATTCTCGTTGGACCGGAACTGGTAAGGCTGCGCGCCTTTTCGATCATGCTTTGATTCAGGTCGACACCGACGATGCGCGCCAACGAGGGATATTTTTCTTCCAGTACGCGGCTGACGATACCGGTGCCGCAGGCGACGTCGATAACTCTATCGTGCGGATCGACGTTTGTCTGGTCGACGGTCGCCTGCGCGAGCGGCCTGAAAATCGCGACGACTTTCTGTGTTTCGTATACGTCGGCCGCTTCGGCACTCAGGTGAAAGGTTTCGTGGCTCATGGCGTTGGCCTCGTGCGCTTCGTTTCGACGAGTCGTAAATTTAATGTGACCCCGCGAAGCTTTGCGTCTGTTGAGGCCTGGTTACAAGTGATATAGAAAATTGAACTGCAGGGAATCTACTTCATCGCGGACCACATATTCAATACGAAGAGCCGTCCTTTCATCGGCAATGTAACTGACGCCTGCACCCACCATCAGTCCACTATCGTCACCGATATCCAGTCCTGCGCGGGCCAGCCAGCCAATTTGTCCGCCAATAATCCCGTCGGCCACGTAGGTGGCCCAGATGCCGGTACTGTCCCGCGAGAAACCATAATCCATAATGCCGAACTCTACCGAACTGCGGACTCCATCCATCAGATTAACCTGGTTCAGGTCGTAAGCGGCAAACAACTGGAAGCCGGTTTCATCGTCGTCTGGATTACTGATCGAATTATCGGAAATACCGAATCCGATCGAGAACAGGTTCCTGTCCAGCAAGGGTTCATTCCCATCGGCAGAAACCGCGGCGTTACAAAAGCTCGATAGTAAAACAAAAGATACCATTGCCAGATAATTGTTTGTATTTTTGATCATTAGGAAATTCCGGTTATGAGAGTCATTTCTCGCCTCGAAGCATCTTAAACATAGTCACGAATTCAATCAACGCCGTCTGGCACGAAGTCTGATTTTTCGAGGAAATTATACTGCATTCAGAAAGGGAAAAGGGGCCGGGACTCAAATACGGCACAGGACAAGTGTAGGACCTGATTCCCTAAGGTTGCGTCGTTTGCTTTCATACTCGGCTCAACTAGGGTATAAGGCCGCGATGAAAATCCCTAAACGAATCAAACCTCTGGTCGAGGACGGACTGGTCGACGAAGTGATTCGTCCGCTCATGAGTGGAAAAGAGGCCGATGTGTTTATCGTGCGCTGTGGTACCGATATCCGTTGTGCCAAGATTTATAAAGAAGCCGACAAACGTGGCTTTAAACAGGCTACGCAATATCAGGAAGGCCGAAAGGTGCGCAATAGCCGACGCGCACGCGCAATGGAGAAGGGTTCGCGCTTTGGCCGCAAGGAGCAGGAGCAGGTCTGGCAAAACACTGAAGTGGATGCACTGTTTCGACTCGCCCGGGTCGGTGTGCGCGTGCCTAAACCCTATGGTTGCTTCGACGGCGTTTTACTAATGGAATTGATTTGTGACGAACAGGGTTTCGAAGCGCCACGCCTGAACGACGTCGCTATGTCTGCCGCGCAGGCCATCGAAGATCATAAGCTGATGATGCGTTACGTCGTACGCATGCTATGCGAAGGTCTGGTGCATGGCGACCTGTCGGAATTCAACGTTCTGGTCGACGACTATGGCCCGGTGATTATCGATTTGCCGCAGGTGGTAAACGCGGCAGCCAATAATAACGCCGAACGTTTGCTCGCGCGTGATATCAATAAAATCACGACTTACTATGGCCTGTATGCCCCCGAAATACTAAATACGCGATACGCCAGGGAAATCTGGGCATTATACGAGGCTGGGGATTTACACCCGGAGGTCGCTCTCAGTGGTAGGTACGATGCGATCGAGTTAGATCCAGACGTCGACGCGGTACTCGAAGAAATCAAACAGGTCATGCTCGAAGAACAACAACGTCAGGCGCGATTACAGGAAGCTTTGTAAGGGATAAGAAGCGCTTGTATCCCGTCAGCTACGGTTGGTTCGAATTCGGCTGCTGAAGTGCGAAATTTGAGGGTCTACTTTCTCGTAAGCAAACACTCGAGAAACCATCACGAGCTTGGTGCTACGGCCATTACTCGACACTCAATGAAGTCATTCCCGCGCAACTGGGAATGACAATATTTTTTGATTGCGCCGGAGTCCAGGTTGGGGCGGTTACCGTCGCCGATTCTTGAGATTTGAGCGATGGTTTTCTGGTAAGCAATGGGATGGACTTCTCCTCGCTCTACCGGCATCGATGTGCCAAACTGATTGTGTCTTTAACAGTGAACGAGAAGGAGGAGTCCACGATGAAGATTAATCGAGCTGGTGTAGATTTGGCAAAAAAATGTTTTCCAACTACATGCCGCCAGCCATTTATGAAAATCAGGCGGCCTGATATGATACATTTTCTGCCATTGAAGGTGGGCACCCTTCGGGGGAAGGTCATCGGCACTAAGCGGACCTTGAAATCTATTAAATAAATGCGTTCCCTTTTATGTCTTTATAGTAGACATTCATATTTGAAAAATAATGCCTCCTATGAATAGTCATCCGTAAACCGGTCACCAATATTAGTGTCGGGCCGGGATTGGCGGCATCGGGCAATCCAGACAGGCCGAAATGGTACGCACTAATTCGATTCCCTTCGTGGTTGTTTTTCCATCTTCCAAAATTATCGCAACACAGGCTTTCAAAAACCGGGGTTTTACTAGTGGCTTGAGTTGCATCAGATTATCCACCGAACGATTGAGCGATTCGAGTTTAAAATCCTGTCTGGATGGCATATCAAGCATATCGACACCTGTTTCACC